>NZ_JBEXKX010000017.1:0-5792 GCF_040609695.1 Amycolatopsis sp. NPDC004625 | reverse complement strand
CTACCTTCTTTTCGAGCCTTAACCTGGGGTGGCTGTTTCTCGCCTTCCCCCCCGCCCCCCCCTTTTTTTACCACGGCCCGCGGTCAGCCCGACTGCGGGTCGCTGTCGTCGTGCTGGTCCCCACCCGACGTACCCTGTTCGCCGCGAAGGGTTTCGCGCTGGGCCTCCGGCGAATCGCCGTGCGGGTCGTCGCCACGGGCGCCTTCGGCCGGGTCGGTCGGGTGCTGCGTGCGCTCTTCGGACGTCATTTCGCGTCCTCCTTTCCCGGTCCGGTCGGTTCCGGATACCCCGCCGCCGCCGGCTCAACCGCGGCGTTTGCCGCGGTGATCACCGGGTAAGCCGGGGCGACGCGGTTGTCCCGCCGGCGATCGCGCCGGGACCGCGGCGAGTGAGGAGACCCAGATGACCACGTCGGCGGAACCCGTCCGCCCGGGCCCCTTGGCCGCCCGGCCCGTCGTCCACCGTCCCGTACCACCCGCCCCGCGGATGCTGCGGCTGCCGGGCGTCTACCGCCCGCAGGAAGACACCGCGCTGCTCGCCGCGGCGATCGCCGACCTCGCGATCCCGGCCGGCGCGCGGGCCCTCGACCTGTGCACCGGTACCGGCGCGCAGGCGGTCACCCTGGCCCGCCGCGGCGCCGGAACCGTGTTCGCCGTGGACCTTTCGCGCCGGGCACTGGCTTCGGCGCGGCTCAACGCGCTGGTCCGCCAGCTCGCCGTGCGCCCGTGTCGCGGCGACCTGAGCCGGGCGCTGCGCGAGGGCCCGTTCGACGTCGTCGTCGCGAACCCGCCCTACGTGCCGTCCCCGGCGCCGACCGTCCGGTCCACCCGGGGCTGGGACGCGGGCCCGGACGGCCGCGCGGTGCTCGACCCGCTGTGCGCCGCGGCGGGCACGCTCCTGCGTCCCGGCGGGACGATGCTGCTCGTGCAGTCCGCACTGTCCGATGTGGACAAATCGCGGGCACTGCTGGCCGCGCAGGGACTCCGGACGTCCGTCGCCCGGAGCGCGCGGATCCCGTTCGGACCGGTCCTTTCCGGACGGACGGCGTTCCTCGAGGCGGCCGGCCTGATCGAGCCGGGGCAGCGGGTGGAAGAGCTGGTGGTGCTCCGTGCCGACCGCTGAGCGCGGCCCTCGCCGGGTGACCGTCGTCCCGGGCGGGCCGGTCCTGGTGGAGGGACCGGTCGAGCTGGCCACGCCGGAGGGCGGAACCGTGCGCTCGGACCGGTTCGTCGTCGCGGTGTGCGCGTGCCGGCGCAGCAAGCGGTTCCCCTTCTGCGACACCAGCCACCGCAAACGGATCCGCACCCGGACGGAGGAGTGAACCGGTGGCCTCCCGGCGAACCGGGAGGCCACCGCGTCAGGCGAGGGGAAGGCGCAGCGACGATTTCCCGGCCTGCCACCGGCTCAGCACCTGCGCACCGAAGCGGCCTTCGAGGAATTCCGTCGCCTGGATCCCGAACACGACGTCGGCGGCCAGCGCCGGCTCCTGCTCCAGCAGGTCGCCGAGGACGTCGTGGCGCATCACCTGTTCGTGGACCGCGTCCGCCTCGATGTGTTCGGTGTAGAAGAACCGGCACGCCTCCGGCGCGTCCAGCCGCCGCAGGCCCTGGTCGATCCGCTGCGCCGACGGCCCCGTCGTGATCTCGGCCGCCGCGAAGTGCCCGCACAGCGCGCCGCGCAGGGACCGGTGCAGGCCGAACAGCGACATCATGTTGACCACCGCCAGCATCGCGGCGGGCACGTGGTCGATGAGTTCGAGGTAGCCGTCCGGCAGGCCCGCCGCGCGCAGCAGGTCCACGAAGAGCCGCGCGTGCACGAGCTCCGCGCGGCCGCCGCCGAACTCGTCGAACTCCACGGCCACCAGCGCGGCCTTGGCGCGCCCGCGCAGCCGCGGGATGACCCACGCGTGCGGGTCGGCTTCCTTGTGGTGGTAGATCGAGCGGTGCGTGAAGTACTCCCGCACCTGCGCCCGGTCGCCGTGGTCGCGCAGGAAGTGCGAGACCCCTTCGACGTCGATCGGCTCGACCAGCAGCGCGTCGAGCTCGCCCGCCACGTCGTCACCACCGGCCACGTTTTCCCGCAGGGCAGCGAGGAACCGCGCTTCGAGCGCGCCGCGCAGCCGCAGCAGTTCCGGGTCCCACTCCCAGTCGGGGGACACCCCGGGCAGGCCCTGGTAGTGCAGTTCGTAGCACAGGTGCAGGGCCAGCTGGAGGTCGTCGCCGAGCGGGTCGGCGTCGGCGAGCCCGTCGAAGTTCAGGTCCGCCCGCGGCCGTTCACGCAGGAGCGTCCCCAGCACGGATTCCGAAAGGGGGCCCCGGGCGGCGGGCAGGGTCGCCGCCCCGGGGGCGGTGGAGGTCGTCATGACCCCGGGCTACCCCGTCAGCAGCGTTCCATGCCCCGCCGGCACGGTGGCCGCCGTCAGCCACCGCACCGCGGCCGCGGTCCCGTGGACGGCCGCCGCGCGCTGCTGCACGGACCCGGTGCCCTCGGTGCGCACCGCGTCGAGGAGCTTCTCGACCTCGGCCAGGTCGCCGCTCTCGTCCAGGGGCACCCGGACGTGGGCCAGCAGGGCCTCGACCAGGGTCCACGCGGGCCGCCGCGTCTCTTCGGCGACGTCGACGAGGTCTCCGGCGAGGCCGTGGCGCGCCGCGGTCCAGACGGCCGCCGCGGCCACCTGCGGAGACAGCGGCGCGGCTTCCCGGCCCGCGGCCAGCTCGGACAGCGCCCGCTGCACCAGCGCCCGGCTCAGCAACGCCTGCAGCACGGCGTGGTCGACGGTCAGCGCGGTGTCGGCGACCCGCACCTCGACCGTGGGAAACCGGCCGGACGGCCGGGCCGGCCAGAACGTCTGGTCCGGGTCGACGAGCGCGCCGCACGCCACCAGCGTCTCCACCGCCCGCCGGTACTCGGCGTGCCCGCGCAGGTGCGGCGCGACACCGGAGCCGGGGAAGCGGGACTGCAGGACCGTCCGCCAGCTGTGGTAGCCGGTGTCGCGGCCCTGGTCGAACGGCGAGTTCGCGGACAGGGCGAGCAGCGTCGGCAGCCAGCGGCCGAGGTGGTTGACGACGGCGACCGCGGTGTCGGGATCGGGCACCCCGACGTGGACGTGGCACCCGCAGGCTTCGTAGTCGGCGACGACCGCGCCGTAGACGGCGTCGATCTCGGCGTAGCGGCCGGTGCTCGCGGGCGGCGGCCCGGCCGCCCCGGGCCCGGCGGGGGTGCCGGTGGCCAGGAGCGCGCAGTCCTCGGCCGCTGCGGCCCCGGCGAGCACCCGGCGGGCGGCGGTCAGCTGGTGGCGCAGCTCGTCCGCGGTGGTGCAGACACCGGTGGCCGCTTCGAGCTGGGTCAGCCGCAGTTCCCGGTGGACCTTCACCCCGTCGGGCAGCGGCCCGTGGTGGCGGTACCGGCCGAGCACCGGTTCCGCGCACGGCGATGTCTGGCCGGTGCGGGGGTTCACGAGGAGGAACTCCTCTTCGACACCCATCGTGGGCGGGCCGTCGGACACGGGCGGGCTCCTTCCGGACGGGCGTGCGCCTCGGATACCCGCTCCCGCCGCGGAAATGCACCGGGCCCGCGCACCAGTTTCGCCGTGCGGCCGCCGCGGGGACTCAGCACCGCCTTCGCACCGCGCTCCGTCCGAAAGCGACTCCGGCCGCCGGACCTGTCCGCGCCCTCGAACGGCTCGACCGCCTCCCGGGGCCGCTAGTCCCCGGCGAGCAGGCCGACCACGTCCTCGCCGCGGTTCCGCTCGGCGAACCGGCGCCGCTGCCGGTCCGCGCCGCCGCCTTCGGCCGCCAGGCGGGCCGTTCCTTCCCGGGCGAAGTCGAGGTCGCCGGCCGCCTCCAGGGCGGGTGCTGTCAGGGTGATCAGGTCGTCGAGGACCACCTTCGCCGGCTCCAGATCACCGCTCTTCGGATGCGGGCAGCAGCCGGTGACGCCTTCGCGCGACGCCCGCCAGAGCTGGGCGCGCAGCACCTCGTTCGGCAGGTGGGGCAGGGGCGCGTCGCCGGCCAGTGCGGTGGCGACCAGGCCGCGGGCCAGCACCGCCAGCAGCACCGCGTCCTCCGGGGTCGCGGCGACGTCGGCGATGCGGAACTCCAGCGTCGGCTGCCGGTCCGAAAGCCGGACGTCCCAGTAGATCATCCCGCGGTCGAGGATCGAGCCCGCGCGCAGCCACGCGTCGACGATGCTCTCGTATTCGTCCAGCGACGCGAAATGCGGCGGCGGGCCGGCCGACGGCCACCGGCTCCACTGCTGGTAGCGCCAGCTGCAGTACCCGGTGTCGTAGCCGTCCGCGATCGCCGAGTTCGCGGTCACCGTGAGCAGCGCGGGCAGCCACGGCCGGACCCGGTTGAGCACCCGGACGCCGGCTTCCTTGTCCGGGATGGCGACGTGCACGTGGCAGCCGCACGTCAGCGAAGTCCGCGCGGTGGCGCCGAAGTGCTCGGCCATCCGCTCGTAACGCGGGTTCGGCGTGATGACGGGCGGGTTCTCCTCGAACAGCAGTGGCGCCGCGGCGGGCAGCAGCCGGTACCCGCGCCGCCGCGCGGCCCGGTCCAGGTCGCCGCGCAGCCCGCGCAGCTGGCGCAGGGCCTCGGCGTGGGTCCGGCACACGTCGGTGGCCGCCTCGGCCTGGTGCCGGGTGAGCTCGTGCTGCAGTTCGCCCTGGTCGTCGCCGAGCGCTTCGGCGGCGTCGACGACGTCGTCGCCGGCCTGGGACAGGTGGCCACGGCGGTCGACGACGAAGAACTCCTCTTCGACGCCGAACGTCAGCACGTCGCCCGTCGGTTCGTTCACCGGTGTGCTCCTGGGGGGTTGGGGGACCGGCTGGGTACCCGGGCGGGGATTTCGGCAAACGGCGTTTTCCCCGGTGGGCCACGGGTATCCGGGCCTCATGAATCCGAGCGCCGCCTCCTCGCCCTCGCTGCTGGCCGCCGACGCGGGTGCCACCGTGCGACGGCTGTCCCGCTGCGTGGGCGACGGCGAGCTCGACTCCCCGGCCGAGATGTACCGGGTCCTCGGCGCCCTGCGGCTGCTGACCGGCGACCTCACCCAGCTGCTGCCCGCCCTGCAGGGGCGGCTGGAGGACGGCCTGCTGGCCGGCCGGGTCGTCTGCCCCGGCGCCGACGCGGTCGCCGAAACCTGGGCCTCGGTGGGGGAGGTCGGCCGGGCCCTGGCGCACGCCGGGACCGTGGCCCTGCTGATGACGAAGGAACTGGAGAACTCCCAGGTCGCCCTGCGGGACCTGGCCACACCGTGAGGACACCGATGTCGACCGACGCGATCGTGCTGCTGAAGAACGACCACAAGACCGTGGAGAAGCTGTTCAAACAGTTCGAAAAGGCGGGGGAGGACGCGTACGACGAGAAGCGCCGGATCGCCGACTCGATCATCGAAGAGCTGACCGTCCACGCCTACATCGAGGAAGAGATCTTCTACCCGGCCGCGCGGGAAGCCGTGCCGGAGACGAAGGACCACGTCCTGGAAAGCGTGGAGGAGCACCACGTCGTCGTGTGGATGCTGTCGGAGCTCCACGGCATGGACCCGAAGGAGGAGACCTTCGACGCGAAGGTCACGGTCCTCACCGAGAACGTCCGCCACCACGTGGAAGAGGAAGAGGACGAGTGGTTCCCCGAGGTCCGCTCGGCGATGGGCCGCAAGCAGCTGCAGGAACTGGGCCAGCGGATGCTCGACGCCCGCTCGAAGGCGCCCAAGAACCCTTTGGACCTCAAGAGCGCGAAGGCCTGACCCGCACCCGGTCGTGAGTGGTAAGGCGAGTTAGAACTCGCCTT
>NZ_JBEXKX010000016.1:0-215712 GCF_040609695.1 Amycolatopsis sp. NPDC004625 | reverse complement strand
GTTCCTGTCTGCCCGGATGCCCGGAGCGTTCCGCTACCTGCCTGGCTAGTCCGGCTATAACCGCCGCTTGCGTGCCGCGTTGCCGCTGGTCAAGCTCGTGATGCGCTGGCTGGCCGCGGACACCGACCTGTGGACCGACACCACCTGGATCGTCGACTCCACCCCGGTCGAGTGCGGCCGGTCCCGGCCGACGGTCATGCGTTCGGAGCTGGCGGGGTGGGCCAAGTACGGTTTCTGCCGATCGCACTCGCGCTGGTTCTGGGGACTGCGGCTGCACCTGGTCTGCAGCCCGGCCGGCCGGGCTGCCGGTCGCCTGGGCGTTGGCTGATCCGAAGGTCGACGAGCGGCAGGTGCTCATGGCGATCTGCGACCACAACCCCCGCCTGCTCGCCGACCGGCCCGGTCTGCTGATCATCGCCGACAAGGGCTACGTCTCCGCCGAACTGGACCGCTTGCTCGACGAGCGCGGGGTCCGGTTGATCCGGCCGTCCTACCGCAACCGCCGGCCTCATCCCGGTGAGCCGCTGCTCAAATCGATCCGCCAGCTCATCGAATCGGTCAACGACACCCTCAAAGGCCAGCTCAACCTGGAACAACACGGCGGCCGCACCATCGAAGGCGTCGGCGTCCGCATCGCCCAACGCCTCCTCGCGTTGACCGCCGCCATCTGGCACAACCGCGCCACCAGCCAACCCGTCACCCGATCACTAACGGCCTACGACCACTGACCGAGTTACGCATTACTCGTCTAGGCGAGCCAGCCGCCGGTCAGGCGCTGGACGGCCGAGCCGTCGAGGTCGGCGAACTTGACCGCCGCGAACTCCTCGGCCCACTTCGACGTCTGGATCCGGAACGCGGGCGCGTCCGCCGTCATCGCGCCCAGGATCACCTCGGCGACCTCGTCGGCGGTCTGCGCGCTCTGGAACGACTGCGTGACGTTGGCGATGTACTTCTGCAGGGAGCCGGCGTACGGGCCGGCTTCGGCGAAGAGCCGCTCGTCGACGCCGACGTTGGTGACGAACTCCGTCGCGACCGCGCCCGGTTCGACGACGCACACCGTGACGCCCTGCGCCGCGGCGACCGGCGCCAGGGACTCCATCAGGCCCTCGACGGCGAACTTCGCCGCGCAGTACGCCTCGTTGAAGGGCTGGCCGACCACGCCGCCGACGCTCGTCACCGTGATCAGGCGGCCGCCGCTCGCGCGCAACGCCGGCAGCGCGGCCTTGGTCGCTTCGGCGACGCCGAAGAAGTTGACCTCCATGGTGTCGCGCAGCGCCGAGAGCGGTTCCTGCTCGATCGTGCCGACGTGGCCGGCGCCGGCGTTGTTGACCAGGACGTCGAGGCGGCCGTAGTCGGCGAGGACGCCTTCGAACGCCGCGGTGACGGACTGCGCGTCGGTGACGTCGAGCGGGCGGACGTCCAGCTCGACGCCGGCGTCGTCGGCGGCCTTGCGCAGGCGGTCGGCGCGGGTGGTGTCGCGGAGGGTGGCGACCGTGCGGAAGCCGCGCCGGGCCGCCAGCACCGCCGTGGCGAGGCCGATCCCGGTGGACGTGCCGGTGATCAGGGCGACGCGGTCGTTGCTCGTCATGGGTACCTGCTTCAGGTGGATGATGGTTAATGCAGTGAACTAAAATCACTATAGGCATGGATGGTTCATGCAGTCAACTATTCCTCTATCATCGGTAGATGAGCGCTGACCCGATCACCGACGACGTCGTCGCCCTGCTCGCGCGGATCGTCGACCGGTTCACGGAGTCGTACGAGGCTGCCGCGGCGTCGCAGGGGCTGACGACGGTGCAGGCCAAGGTGCTCGCCGCGCTGCGGGAGCCGCTGCCGATGCACCGGATCGCGGAGAAGCTGAAGTCGGAGCGGTCGAACGTGACCGGCATCATCGACCGCCTCGAAGCGCGCGGCCTGGTGGAGCGGCGTCCGGACGAGCGCGACCGGCGCATCAAGAACATCGTCGCCACGCCGGCGGGCGCGGTACTCGCGCGCAACTTCCGGCGCTCGCTCGGCTTCGCCGCAGAACCGCTGGCTGCGCTTGCTCCGGAGGAGCGTGTCCGATTGCGAGAGCTGCTGCAGCGGATGGTCGACGGCGAAGCGTGACGAGTCCGCCGGGTGGGAAACCCCGCCTGGTGGATTGGTCGGCACGCGCCGCGCGCGGTAGCTTGCGGGTGGGTGAACTTAGGCTGCCCTCTGTTGCATATATGCGCATTCGACTATATGTTTGGCCCGACGGTGAACCGGGAACGGAGGCGGAATGGGGCACGGACACGGACACGGGCACGCGATCGAGCCGGCGAGTGCGTCGGGCCGGTACGTGCGGAGCCTGACCATCGCCCTCGGCGTCGGCGCCGGCTTCATGGTGCTCGAGTTCGTCGTCGGCTTCACGACCGGCTCGCTGGCCCTGATCTCCGACGCGGCGCACATGTTCACCGACGTCCTCGGCGTCGGCATGGCGCTGGCCGCGATCATCCTGGCGCGCCGCTCCGGCCCGACGGTCAGCCGCACCTTCGGCCTCTACCGCGCGGAGGTGCTGGCCGCGCTCGGCAACGCGATCCTGCTGTTCGGCGTCGCGGGGTACGTCCTCGTCGAGGCGATCGGCCGGATCAGCGACCCGCCGGCGGTGCCCGGGCTCCCGGTGCTGCTGGCCGCGGCCGCGGGCCTGGTGGCCAACATCGTGTCGTTCGCCGTGCTGCGTTCGGGGGCGAAGGAGAGCCTCAACGTCCGCGGCGCGTACCTCGAAGTGCTGGCCGACCTGATCGGCTCGGTCGGCGTGCTGGTCAGCGGCGCGGTGACGCTCCTGACGGGCTGGCGCTACGCCGACCCGATCATCGGTGTCGCCATCGGGCTGTTCGTGCTGCCCCGCACGTGGATCCTCGCCCGCCGGGCGCTGCGCATCCTGTTCCAGCACGCGCCCCAGGGTGTCGACGTCGGCGCCATCAACGCGGAGCTGGCCGCGCTGCCGGGCGTGGCGGACGTGCACGACCTGCACGTCTGGACGCTGACGTCGGGCATGGAGGTGGCTTCGGCGCACCTGACCCTGGCTCCGCCCGCGAAGCAGTCGGACGTGCTGACGGAGGCGCAGAACCTGCTGTCGTCGCGGTACGCGATCGAGCACGCGACGCTGCAGGTGGAGGCGCCGCAGTGCGCGCGCCGCTGCCAGGAACTTTCCTGGTGAGGCGAGCCGGGAACAGCTAGGCCGGCAGTGGCTGGGCGCCCCGGCTCGAAAGCATCAGCTTCATCTGGTCCATCTCCGCGCCCTGCGACGTCATGATGCTGTTCACCAGCGCCTTCAACGCCGGCAGCGAGGAATGCGACGCCGCGTACTGGGCCATCGCCGTGCCGCCCTGGTGGTGGCGGAGCATCAGCTGCAGGAAGAACACGTCCAGCTGCTTGCCCGACAGCGAACGCAGCTTGGCCAGCTCCGCGTCCGTCGCCATGCCCGGCATCAGCGCGCTGCCGGCCGGGTTGACCGACACCGGGGCCATCGACATCCCCGGCATGTCACCGTGGCCGGACATCGGCTCGGTCATCCACTGCATCGGGGCGCCGATCGCCTGCTCGGGCTGGTCCCACAGCATGAGCCAGCCCTTCATGCGGCCGACCTGCTCCAGCTGCGTGCGCTCGATGTCGAACGCCAGCTGGCGGATCTCCGGGTCCGTCGAGTGGTCGCGGGCCCAGCCGGCCATCGTCACGGCCTGGAGGTGGTGGGTCGACATGTCCTGCGCGAAACCGACCTCGACGGACCCGGCGGCCGGGGTGGCCGCCGGGCTGTCGTCGAGGGCGCGGGTGAGGAACATGCCCGCCGTCGCGCCGATCAGCAGGACCGCGAGCAGCGTCCCGCCGATGATCACCCAGCGTGACCAGGTCGGCTGCTCGACGGGCTCTTCGGACGTCACTTGGTCGGCGTCGCCGAAGGCGCCGGGGCACCGGTCGAAGGCGCGCCCGAGGGCTGGTTCATGCCGCCCTGCTCCTGCTGCGCGCCCGCGGTGCCCTTGTAGTCCATCGGCTTGGCGTCGGGACCCGGCTTCGACGGGTCGAACGGCGGCGGGTTGTCCGGGTCGAACTGGCCGGGGCCGAGGGCGTCACAGGACGCGCCGACCTCGGGGTAGACCCCGTTCGGGTTGGTGCGCAGGGCCGCGATGAACTCGTCGATCCGCGCGTCGTTGACGTCGTCCAGCTTCAGCTGGTGGCCCCACGACTGCAGCGAGACCGGCTTGTCGAGGCCCGGGTAGGGCGACATCATCGTGAACGGCTTGCCCTTGACGCGGACGCTGAGCTGGTTCAGCGCGTCGCCGGTGACCTGCTGCGGGTTGTAGGCGATCCACACGGCGCCGTGCTCGAGCGCGTGCACCATGTTCTCGGTCCGCACCGCGTTCGGGTAGACGACGCCGGTGCACGCCGCCCAGTAGCCGTCGTGCGGGCCACCGAACGGCGGGGTCTTGTCGTAGGCGACGCGCTCGGTCGGGAGGACGTGCACGCTGCCGGTGTAGGTCGCGGTCACCACGCCCGGGATGCGCTTCGAGGGGTCGGGGTCCGACGCGGTCGGCGCGAACGACGCGGCGGCGGCCTCGCGGTCTTCCTGTGCCCGCTTGGGCGCGGACTGCACCATGTAGTAGATGATCACCGAAGCGGCCAGCGCCACGATGGCGACGACGGCGATGATCGTGCCCCAGGGCGTCCCCTTCTTGCTCACCACGGAACCGCGGGCCGCCTTCACCGCCGACCCCTTTTTCCGAGTTGTCCCGTTCGCCATGGCTTCCGCGTTCTCCCTCTGGTGGCTGCGGACGGATTCCCGCCCCGGCCAGTCTAGGGGCCACCCGTCTGATCACCGTTAACACCTCACGTACCTCCGGGCCGTGACGTCTTCGAGACCGATGCAAGCGCGCGACCAGGGCACACCTAGAATTCGGCAAGTGACTCCCGCCGCTCTCGCCGACCTGGTCCGCAGCTCCGCCGTGCAGGTGCTCGCCGCACGCGGCATCGACGACGCCGTGCTGCCGGAGCAGGTGACCATCGAACGCCCGCGCAACCCCGACCACGGCGACTACGCGACGAACCTGGCCCTGCAGGTGGCCAAGAAGGCCGGCCTCAAGCCGCGCGAGTTCGCCGAGGCGCTCGCGGAGGCGGTCTCGGCGGACGACGGCGTCGCTTCGGCCGAGGTCGCCGGCCCCGGCTTCCTCAACTTCCGGCTCGCCGCCGCCGCGCAGGGCGACATCGTGCGCCAGGTGCTCGACGCCGGCGCCGCGTACGGCCGCGGCGACGCGCTGGCCGGCACCCGGATCAACCTCGAGTTCGTCTCGGCGAACCCGACCGGCCCGATCCACCTCGGCGGCACCCGCTGGGCCGCGGTCGGCGACGCGCTGGGCCGCGTGCTGGCCGCGCAGGGCGGCGACGTCACCCGCGAGTACTACTTCAACGACGCCGGCGCCCAGATCGACCGGTTCGTCCGGTCCCTGATCGCCGCCGCGAAGGGCGAGCCCGCGCCGGAGGACGGCTACGCGGGCGGCTACATCAACGACATCGCCGCCGAGGTCATCAAGGCCGAGCCGAGCGCGCTCTCGCTGCCGGAGGAGCAGCGGCACGAGACGTTCCGCCGGATCGGCATCAACCTGATGTTCGGCGAGATCAAGCAGAGCCTGCACGAGTTCGGCACCGACTTCGACGTCTACTTCCACGAGAACTCGCTGCACGAGTCCGGCGCGGTCGGCGCGGCCGTGCAGGAGCTCAAGGACTCCGGGAACCTCTACTTCGAAGACGGCGCCTGGTGGCTGAAGTCGAAGGAGTACGGCGACGACAAGGACCGCGTCGTCATCAAGCAGGACGGCAACCCGGCCTACATCGCCGGTGACCTGGCCTACTTCAAGGACAAGCGCAACCGCGGCTTCGACCTGTGCATCTACATGCTCGGCGCGGACCACCACGGCTACATCGCCCGCCTGAAGGCCGCGGCCGCCGCGTTCGGCGACGACCCGGCCACGGTCGAGGTGCTGATCGGCCAGATGGTCAACCTGGTCAGCGACGGCAAGCCGGTCCGGATGTCCAAGCGCGCCGGCACCGTGATCACCATGGAGGACCTCGTCGAGGCCGTCGGCGTCGACCCGGCCCGCTACGAGCTGATCCGCTACTCGGTCGACTCCACTTTGGACGTCGACCTGGACCTGCTGCGCAAGCACTCCAACGACAACCCCGTCTACTACGTCCAGTACGCGCACGCGCGGCTGGCGTCCCTGCAGCGCAACGCCGCCGACCTCGGCATCAAGTCCACTTCGGACGTCGACTTCGGACTGCTGACGCTGCCCGCCGAGGGCGACCTGATCCGCACCATCGGCGAATTCCCGGAAACCGTGCGCCGCGCCGCCGAAATGCGGGAGCCGCACCGGATCGCGCGCTACCTCGAAGAACTCGCGGGCGCCTACCACAAGTTCTACACCGTGGGCCGCGTGCTGCCCATGGGCGACGAAGAGGCGACCCCTCTGACGTACGCCCGGCTCGCGCTCTGCGAAGCCGCCCGCCAGGTGCTGGCGAACGGCCTCGCCCTCCTCGGTGTCTCCGCTCCGGAACGGATGTAAGAAATGGCGCACCCCGCGGGCCCCAGGCACGCCGACGTCTACCCCCACGCCGACACCTCCGGGCTCCAGCCGTCGGGGGTCGAAGAACTCGACAAGCTGCCGGCGAAAGTGTGGCCGCGCAACACCTTCCGCGCCGCCGACGGCGTCGTCCGGATCGCCGGGGTCGACGTCCGCGAGCTGGCCGAGCAGCACGGCACGCCGCTGTTCGTCGTCGACGAAGCCGACTTCAAGTCCCGCTGCGCCGACTACGCGGAGGCGTTCGACGACCCGTCGCTCGTGCACTACGCGTCCAAGGCGTTCCTCTCCATCGAGATCGCCCGCTGGGTGGCCGAGCAGGGGCTGAGCCTGGACGTCTGCAGCGGCGGCGAGCTCGCCGTGGCCCAGCGCGCGGCCTTCCCGGCCGAGCGGACCACCTTCCACGGCAACAACAAGTCGCCCGCGGAGCTGGAAGCGGCGGTCGTCGCGGGTGTCGGCACGGTCGTGCTCGACTCCTACTTCGAGATCGCCCGGCTGGCCGACATCGCCGCGCGCCACGACGTCGTGCAGCCGGTGCTGATCCGGGTCACCGTCGGCGTCGAGGCGCACACCCACGAGTTCATCGCGACCGCGCACGAGGACCAGAAGTTCGGCTTCTCCCTCGCGAGCGGCGACGCCGCTGAGGCCGTGCGCCGGGTGCTCAACGCGCGCTCGCTCAAGCTGGTCGGCCTGCACAGCCACATCGGCTCGCAGATCTTCGACGCCGACGGCTTCGAGGTCGCCGCCCGCCGCGTCGTCGGGCTGCTCGCCGACCTGGCCAAGGAGCACGGCCCCGAGCTGCTCGACCAGCTGAGCCTGGTCGACCTCGGCGGCGGCTTCGGCATCGCGTACACCGAGAAGGACAACCCGCCACCGCCCGCGCAGATGATCACGCAGATCCGCGAGATCGTCCGCAAGGAGTGCGCGTACGCGGGCCTGCCGGTGCCGCGGATCGCCGGCGAGCCGGGCCGCGCGATCGCCGGGCCCGGCACGGTCACGCTCTACGAGGTCGGCACCATCAAGGACGTCTCGCTCGGCGACGAGTCCGCGCGGCGGTACGTCAGCGTCGACGGCGGGATGAGCGACAACATCCGGACCGCGCTCTACGACGCGGTGTACGACGTCCGGGTCGTGTCCCGCTCCGCGGGCGACGACGGGCAGCCGGTCCAGGCCGTGCTGTCCCGGGTCGTGGGAAAACACTGTGAGTCCGGCGACATCGTCGTACGAGACTGCTGGCTGCCCGACACGCTGGCTCCCGGCGACCTGCTGGCGGTCGCGGCGACCGGTGCGTACTGCTATTCGATGGCGAGCACGTACAACCGGATGCCCCGCCCGGCCGTGGTCGCCGTCCGCAACGGCAGCTCGCGGCTGCTGCTGCGGCGGGAGACGACCGACGACATGCTGCGCCTGGAGGTCTGAACACAGTGGCTGCCCCACAGGAGAAGGCCATCAGGGTCGCGCTGCTCGGCTGCGGAACCGTCGGCGGCGAGGTCGCCCGGCTGCTCACCGAGCAGGCGGGGGAGCTGGCCGCCCGGGCGGGCGCGCCGGTCGAGCTGGCCGGCATCGCCGTCCGCCGCCCGGACAAGCACCCCGAACTGCCGCCGGAGCTGCTGACCTCCGACGTCGAGCAGCTGGTGACCAGCGACGGCGTCGACGTCGTGGTCGAGCTGGTCGGCGGCATCGAGCCGGTGCGCGGCTGGCTGCTGGCCGCGCTGAAGGCCGGGAAGTCGGTCGTCACGGCGAACAAGGCGCTGCTGGCCGAGCACTCCGCGGACCTGTTCGAGGCGGCCGACGCCGCGGGCGCCGACCTGTACTTCGAGGCCGCGGTGGCGGGCGCCATCCCGCTGCTGCGCCCGCTGCGGGAATCCCTGGCCGGTGACCGGATCACCCGCGTGATGGGCATCGTCAACGGCACCACGAACTACATCCTGTCGGCGATGGACTCCACCGGCGCCGGTTACGCCGAGACGCTCGACGAGGCCAGCCGGCTCGGGTACGCCGAGGCCGACCCGACCGCCGACGTCGACGGCTACGACGCCGCGTCGAAGGCCGCGATCCTCGCCTCCCTCGCCTTCCACACCCGCGTCACGGCGTCGGACGTGCACCGCGAAGGCATCGCCGACGTCACGGCCGCGGATCTCGCCGCGGCCCGGATGCTCGGCCGCACGGTGAAGCTGCTGGCCATCTGCGAGCGGGTCGCCGACGACGACGGCGTCGAGTCGGTGTCCGCCCGCGTGCACCCGGTGATGATCCCGCGCCGCCACCAGCTGGCCGGCGTCGGCGGCGCGTTCAACGCCGTCTACGTCGAGGCCGACGCCGCGGGCGAGCTGATGTTCTACGGCCAGGGCGCGGGCGGCGCGCCCACCGCGAGCGCGGTGCTCGGCGACCTGGTCGCGGTGGCCCGCAACCGGGTCGCCGGCGGCCGCGGCCCGCGCGAATCCGCGCACGCGGCCCTGCCGGTGCGGCCGATGGGCCAGACGCCGACCCGGTACCACGTGAGCCTGTCGGTGGCCGACCGCGCGGGCGTGCTCGCCCAGGTGGCGCAGGCGTTCGCCGACCACGGCGTCAGCATCGCGGCGGTGCGCCAGAGCGACGTCGGCGACCGCGCAAGCCTGGTCGTGGTGACGCACCAGGCGCCCGACGCGGCGCTCCAGTCCACTGTGGACCAGATCGGCCGGCTCGACGTCGTCCACGAAGTTGTCAGCGTGATGCGGGTGGAAGGCGAAGACCAGTGATCAGGCACCCTTGGCCCGGGCTCATCGAGGCGTACCGGGATCGCGTCCCGGTCCCGGACGGCGCACAGGTCGTCACGCTCGGGGAGGGCAACACGCCGTTGCTGCCCGCGCGGCACCTGTCCGAGCTGACCGGCTGCGACGTGCACCTCAAGGTCGAAGGCGCGAACCCGACCGGCTCGTTCAAGGATCGCGGGATGACCGTGGCCATCACGCACGCGCTGGCCAGCGGCCTCAAGGCGGTGATCTGCGCGTCGACCGGCAACACCTCCGCCTCGGCCGCCGCCTACGCCGCCCGTGCCGGGCTCACCTGCGCGGTGCTGGTGCCCCAGGGCAAGATCGCCATGGGCAAGCTCGCCCAGGCCGTGCTGCACGGCGCGCGGATCCTGCAGGTCGACGGCAACTTCGACGACTGCCTCGAGCTGGCCCGCAAGACCGCCGCCGACTACCCGGTCACGCTGGTCAACTCGGTCAACCCGGTCCGCATCGCCGGCCAGAAGACCGCGGCCTTCGAGATCTGCGACGTCCTCGGCGAGGCGCCGGACATCCACTGCCTGCCGGTCGGCAACGCCGGGAACATCACCGCCTACTGGGCGGGGTATTCGGAGTACGCGGCCGACGATGTGGTGAAGAACACGCCGCGGATGTTCGGCTTCCAGGCGGCCGGTGCGGCGCCGCTCGTGCTGGGCGAGCCGGTGCGCGACCCGGACACGATCGCGACGGCGATCCGGATCGGCAGCCCGGCGTCGTGGACCGCCGCGGTGAAGGCGAAGGACGAGTCCGACGGGCTGTTCGACGCCGTCACGGACGAAAAGATCCTCGAGGCGTACCGGCTGCTGGCCGCGCGCGAGGGCGTGTTCGTCGAGCCGGCGTCGGCGACCAGCGTGGCGGGCCTGCTCGCGACGGCCGCCGACGGACGGCTCCCGAAGGGCTCCCGCGTCGTGTGCACGGTCACCGGCCACGGCCTGAAGGACCCGCAGACGGCCCTGGCGGGCAACGTCGAGGTCGAACCCCTCGCCGTGGACCCCTCGGCCGTCGCGGCGGCGCTGGACCTGCGGTGACCGCGTTCAAGGTCACCGTCCCGGCGTCGACGGCGAACCTCGGGCCCGGCTTCGACGCCTTCGGGATGGCGCTGGGCCTGTACGACGTCGTCGAGGTGCGGGTCACCGACACCGGGCTCAAGGTCGAGGTCCTCGACGCCGGCGCGGGCGGGGTCGAGGACGTCCCCACCGACGAAACCCACCTGGTCGTGCGGGCGATCCGGCGGACCTGCGCGCACCTCGGCGTCGAGCCGCCCGGCCTGCACCTGCGCTGCGCCAACGCGATCCCGCACGCGCGCGGCCTCGGCTCGTCCGCGGCCGCGGTGGTGTCCGGCGTGGCCGCCGGGTACGCGCTGGCGGGCCGGGAAATCGACGCGTTCGACGCACTGCAGCTCGCGGCCGGCTTCGAAGGCCACGCCGACAACGCCGCCGCCAGCCTGTTCGGCGGCCTGGTCCTGGCCTGGTGCGACGGCGGGGAGTTCCACGCCGAACGGCTCACCCCGCACGCGTCGATCCGGCCGGTGGTGGCCGTGCCGTCGGTGCGCTCGGCCACCGCGACCACCCGCGGCCTGCTGCCGGCGACGGTGCCGCACGCGGACGCCGCGCACAGCGCCGGCCGCGCCGCGCTCGCCGTCCACGCCCTGACGGCGAAGCCGGAGCTGCTGCTCCCGGCCACCGAGGACCGGCTGCACCAGCACTACCGCGCTCCCGCGTACCCGGCGAGCACGGAGCTGGTGGCGACGCTCCGTGCACACGGCGTGGCCGCCGCCGTCTCCGGCGCCGGTCCGACGGTGCTCGCGCTGACCACCACGGGAATACTCCCGCCCGGGGCCGGCGTTGAGGGTTTCGACGTCTTCGAGCTGCCCGTGGATCTCGCGGGTGTGCAGGTTGCGGCTCAGTAAAGGCTGGGTCACGTGCCTGCCGCCACGCCCGCCACGCGGGGGGTGGTTGTTGCACCCGGCACCGCCGCGGTCTACCCTCGGGGGCGTTCGATCACCGTGCGTTTCCGCACCCGATGCCGGTCCCGGGGAATCCCCGGATCCGCATCCTTCGTCGATCCGCCGAATCCGCACCGCCTGGCACGCGGGGTAACGCGGAGGGACGCAGGCGGGTTTCCGGTCTCGGCGGTGCCGAATTCCGTGTCCTCCGAATGGAGGACGCAAACCCCTGTGGTGGAGGCGCTCCAGCTGTGTTCCGCACGGCCGAAGAGCTCATCTCGCGTATCGGGGGGCAACTACGCCGGTTCGCGATCAGAAGCGAGCGGCAGTCCGCTGATCCGCCTGGAGGCGTGGATCGGTCAGGAAGGACATGTGTGAGCAACACCGATCTTTTGAGCGACGTGGGTAGCGACACGGCCGGATCGAACGGCACGACCCCCGCTCCCAAGCGGGCGGTCGGCGGGCTGACCGGAAAGACCGTCGCCGAACTGCGTTCGCTGGCTGGGGAGCTCGGCGTCGGCGAGACGACGGGCATGCGCAAGGGCGACCTGATCGCCGCGATCCGCGAGCGCCAGGGCAAGTCCCGCAAGCCGCGTGCGGCGGCCGAGACGCTGCCGCTCGAGGGCGTCGGCGAGCCGCCGAAGGCCGCCAAGGCCGAGGCGAAGGCGGCGGCCCCCGCGCCCGAGACCAAGCCGGAGCCGAAGGCCGAGGCGCCCGCCTCCGCGCCCGCGGACACCCAGCCGCCGGCCGAGCGCCCGCAGCAGGACCGGCAGGACGGCCCCCAGGGCCAGGACGGCCAGTCCGAGGAGGGCGGCCGCAGCCGGCGTCGCCGCGGTTCCAACCGCGCCGCCGGTGCCCCGGACGGCCAGCAGGGCGGCGACCGCCAGCAGGGCCAGGGTGGCGACCGCCAGCAGGGCCAGGGCGGCGACCGCCAGCAGGGCGACCGCCAGCAGGGCGGCAACCGCGACCAGCAGCGCCAGGGCGGCAACCGCGGTGACAGCCGGGGTGACAACCGCCAGGACGGCAACCGCGGCGACAACCGCCAGCGCGGCGGCCAGCAGGACGGCAACCGCGGCGGCCAGGACAACCGCAACCAGCAGCCGGACGACGACGAGGAAGGCGGCCGTCGCGGCCGTCGCTTCCGCGACCGCCGTCGCCGGGGCAGTGGCGGCGGCCAGCGTGACGGCGGTTCGCCGGACACCGAGATCCGCGAGGACGACGTCCTGCTGCCCGTCGCGGGCATCCTGGACGTCCTCGACAACTACGCGTTCGTCCGCACCTCCGGCTACCTCGCCGGCCCGAACGACGTGTACGTCTCGCTGTCGCTGGTCCGCAAGTACGGCCTGCGCCGCGGTGACGCCATCACCGGTGTCGTGCGCCAGCCGCGTGACGGCGAGCAGCAGCGGCAGAAGTTCAACCCGCTGGTGCGCGTCGACTCGATCAACGGCCTGGAGCCGGACGAGGCCAAGCGGCGTCCGGACTTCACCAAGCTGACCCCGCTGTACCCGAACGAGCGGCTGCGCCTCGAGACCGAGTCGCACAAGCTCACCACCCGCGTGATCGACCTGATCATGCCGGTCGGCAAGGGGCAGCGCGCCCTGATCGTGTCGCCGCCGAAGGCCGGTAAGACCACGATCATGCAGGACATCGCGAACGCGATCTCCACGAACAACCCCGAGTGCCACCTGATGGTCGTCCTGGTCGACGAGCGTCCGGAAGAGGTCACCGACATGCAGCGCTCGGTGAAGGGCGAGGTCATCGCCTCGACCTTCGACCGGCCGCCGTCCGACCACACCTCGGTCGCGGAGCTGTCGATCGAGCGGGCCAAGCGCCTGGTCGAGATGGGCCACGACGTCGTCGTGCTGCTCGACTCGATCACGCGGCTGGGCCGGGCGTACAACCTGGCCGCCCCGGCGTCCGGCCGGATCCTGTCCGGTGGTGTCGACTCGACCGCGCTGTACCCGCCCAAGCGGTTCCTGGGTGCGGCCCGCAACATCGAGAACGGCGGCTCGCTGACCATCTTCGCCACGGCGATGGTCGAGACCGGCTCGACGATGGACACGGTCATCTTCGAGGAGTTCAAGGGCACCGGCAACGCCGAGCTGAAGCTGGACCGGAAGATCGCCGAGCGCCGCGTGTTCCCGGCGGTCGACGTCAACCCGTCCGGTACCCGCAAGGACGAGCTGCTGCTCTCGCCGGACGAGCTCGCGGTCACGGTGAAGCTGAGCCGGGTGCTGCACGCGCTCGACTCGCAGCAGGCCATCGACCTGCTGATCTCGCGGCTGCGGAAGACGAAGACCAACGTCGAGTTCCTGATGCAGGTCTCGAAGACCGCCCTCGGCGGCGGCGAAGACGACTGAGTCCCGTCTGAAAGGGGGCCTTCCCGGTGCGCCGGGGAGGCCCCCTTTCCGGTGGGAATAGCTGGTCAGCGGGGTGCGTTCCAGTACTCGTCAGCCCGTCTGGCAGAATTACCCGCTGAAGTCCGGCACCGGTTCACCCCGCGGAACGACTGGGGACCCGGAGCCAACGAGAGAGGACACCATGAAGAGCGGTATTCACCCCGAGTACGTAGTCACCGAAGTGAACTGCGACTGCGGCAACAGCTTCACCACGCGCAGCACCAAGACCAGCGGCAACATCCACGTCGAGATCTGCTCGAACTGCCACCCGTTCTACACGGGCAAGCAGAAGATCATGGACACCGGTGGCCGGGTCGCGCGCTTCGAGGCTCGCTACGGCAAGCGCCAGAAGAAGGCCGACGCCAAGTAGCTTTTCCGACGACGCCCACTCGCCCGCGCGAGTGGGCGTCGTTTTTTGTGGTTCTTCCCCGGGCTGAGAGGTGGCAGAGGTGGATTCGAGCTCGCTCAAGGGGCTGCTCGCCGAGCACGTGGAGCTGGAGCAGCAGCTGGCGGACCCCGCGGTGCACGCCGACCAGGCGCGCGCCCGCAAGCTCGGCCGCCGCTACGCCGAGCTGACACCGGTGGTGCGGGCCGTCCGCGAGCTGGACGCCGCCCGCGACGACCTCTCGGCCGCCCGGGAGATGGCCGCGGAGGACGCCGAGTTCGCCGCGGAGGCCGAGGAGCTGAGCGCGCGGATCCCGGAGCTGGAGGCGAAGCTCACCGAGCTGTTGCTCCCGCGCGACCCGTACGACGGCTCCGACGTCGTGATGGAGATCAAGTCCGGCGAGGGCGGCGAGGAGTCGGCCCTGTTCGCCGGCGACCTGCTGCGGATGTACCTGCGCTACGCCGAGCGCCACGGCTGGAAGGCGGAGGTCCTCGACTCGGTCGACTCCGACCTGGGCGGCTTCAAGGACGTCACGCTGTCGATCAAGACGAAGTCGGCGGTCGTCGACGGGGTGTGGTCCCGCCTGAAGTTCGAGGGCGGCGTCCACCGCGTCCAGCGCGTGCCGGCGACCGAGTCCCAGGGCCGCATCCACACGTCGGCGTCCGGGGTGCTCATCTACCCCGAGCCGGAGGAGGTCGAGGTCGAGATCGACCCGAACGACCTGCGCATCGACGTGTTCCGGTCCTCGGGCCCGGGCGGCCAGAGCGTCAACACGACGGACTCGGCGGTCCGGATCACGCACCTGCCGACGGGCATCGTGGTGTCGTGCCAGAACGAGAAGTCCCAGATCCAGAACCGCGCGCGGGCGTTGCAGGTGCTGCAGGCCCGGCTGCAGGCGATCGCGGAGGAAGAGGCGGCGGCGAAGGCGTCGGACGCGCGCAAGTCGCAGGTCCGCACGGTCGACCGGTCCGAGCGGATCCGGACGTACAACTTCCCGGAGAACCGCATTTCGGACCACCGGGTGAACTACAAGGCGTACAACCTGGACCAGGTCCTGGACGGCGAGCTGGACGGCGTTCTGGACGCCCTGGCGACGGCGGACCGCGAAGAGCGCCTGGCGTCCCAGTCCGGCTGACGGAGTGTCAGCTCCGGCTGTCGAGCATCGCGGCCCACTGCCGTTCGATCTCGGCGGCCGGAGCACCCGGCCGCCAGTCGAGCTCGAACATCGACAGCAGCTCCCGCGAGTCGACCAGGGAGAACCCGCCGGCCTCGTGGAGGACCCGCAGGAACGTGAACGGCGTGCCGGGGAAGGACTCTTCGCCCCGCAGGAATCCGAGCAGGTCGAACACGCTCCGCCGGTCCTCGATCATCCGCCGCGCCTCGGCGACCACGGCGTCCATATCGGGCACGCCGGTCCTCAGCCGGCCCAGAAGCCGGTGATGAAGCGGATGTAGATCGTTCCGCAGACCAGCGCGTTCGCGTACAGCACCACGTGCACCGCGCCGCGCAGCTGCGGGCGGCGCTCGCCGAACAGCACCAGCGCCACGTACATCACCAGGCACGGCAGCAGGTACCGGTGCACCGACACGACGTTGCTGTTCATCGTCAGCATCACGATCGACGCGAAGCCGAACAGCGCCAGCGGGACGCCCTTCGCGCGCAGCGCGACCAGGACGTACACCGAAGACGCGAACAGCAGCGCCAGGCCGATCATCGGCAGCACGTGGCTCATCAGCGTCCACGAGTCCATCGGGACGTCCCCGAGCAGCGCGTGCGCGGTGAGCTTGGCTTCGCCCCAGAGCGTCCCGAGGATGTTCGGGTCGAACTTGTGGTACGACCAGCTCTTCACGCCCTTCAGCGCGTTGAAGCTGGCGAACGCGTCGCCGGTCTGGAGCTTCATGTAGAGCAGCACGCCGCCGAGGCCGAGGAAGGCCGCCGGGAACCACAGCAGGTTCCACGACAGCAGGCCGCGCAGCTTCCAGTCCTTCGAGCGCCAGAACTCCAGGAAGCACAGGCCGACGAACACCGCCGCCGTGATGCGGGACGCCGTCAGCGGGATGAGCGTCAGGCCCATCCACAGCCACTGGCGGCGCAGCGCGAACAGGTAGGCCCAGAAGCCCAGCGCGCAGAACACCGCTTCGCTGTAGAACGCGTGCAGGAAGAACGCGGCGGGCGCGGTCAGGAACGCCGCGACGACCAGCCACGGGGCCCGCTCGCCGTCGAAGAAGTGGCGGCCGATCTTCAGCAGCGCGACCGCGGCCAGCCAGGTCGCCACCAGGTTGACCAGGAACCCGGCGAGGAGCAGGCCGATCGTGCCGAAGCTGACCGTCTGCACCAGCCAGACCAGGATCGGGAACACCGGGTAGAACGCCCGCGTCGGGGCGTAGCTGCCGGTGTAGGCGTGCACCGCGATCTCGCCGTAGTTGCCGGCGTCCCAGCGGTAGGTGTGGGCCAGCAGGCTCGCCGTCGAGCCGATGCCGGTCTTCGGGATGCCCTCGCTGGTCGGGCTGGACGGCCCGAACAGGTACGCGACGGCGATCAGCACCACGTTCCAGGCCAGGACCACGGCGAAGACGCGGGCGTAGTCGCCGTTCAGCCACGCCCAGCGGCCGGGTCTGTCGGCTTCCGGCTGCTTCGGCTCGGCCTGGTCGGCGACCCGGGACGGGACGGCCGTGCTAGTCATGGGAAACCTCCGGGACCGGCGCGGCGGCCGTCACGGGCCGTGGCCGGAAGACGACCTTGTGGTAGAGCAGGTAGTTCCAGACCAGGCCGACCGCGATCCCGGCGAACTTCGGGATCAGCACGTGCACCCCGGGGAACGCCTTCGTGACGCCGAGGATGACCAGCGCCTGGATCACCCAGAGCCCGAACGCGGTGACCCCGAAGAACAGCAGGGCCTGGCGGCGGACGTCGCCGTCCTTCGCGCGGAAGGTGAAGTTGCGGTTCAGGGTGAAACTGAGCAGCATGCCCGTGGTCGTCGAGGCGAAGTTCGCCGCGAACAGCGGGACGCCCACCGTGACCAGCAGCGCGTAGCCGAGGGCGTCGACGAGGGTGTTCGCCACCCCGACCAGGCCGAAGCGCAGCTGGGTCGACGTGATCAGCTTCACCGGGTACCTCTTCCCGCGTCGGCGCTCTCGGGGGCGGCGACCGGGTCGCCGGGACGGGTCCGTACCGACGCGACGCCGTACAGCGGCCGGTTCTGCACCTGGGAATAAGTTCTGCCGATGTAACTTCCGAGGACGCCGAGCATGATGATCTGGATGCCGCCGAGGAAGAACATCGCGATGGTGATGAACGCCCAGCCGGGGACGGCGGTTTCGGGGGCGAAGAGTTTGACGCCGACGACGTAGAGCACGCCGAGGAAGCTCAGCGCCGAGATCAGGTACCCCATCCGCGTGATCATCCGCAGCGGGGTGGTCGAGAAGCCGAGGATGCCGTCGGCGGCGAACCGGAGCATCTTGCGCAGCGGGTAGCCGGTGACGCCGGCGTGGCGCTTGTCGCGGTCGAACAACACGGCGGTCTGCTTGAAGCCGATGTAGCTGACGAGGCCGCGCAGGAACCGGTCGCGTTCGCGGTACTTGCGGAGCTCGTCCACGACCTTGCGGTCGATCAGCCGGAAGTCGCCGGTGTTCTTCGGGATGTCGACCGCGGCCATTTTCCGGAGCGACCAGTAGAACGCCCCGGCGGTGAGCTTCTTGAACGCGGAATCCTGGCGGGAACGGCGCTGGGCGTAGACGACGTCGTAGCCCTCTTCCCATTTCTCGAGCAGTTCCAGCGCGACGCGGGGCGGGTCCTGCAGGTCGCTGTCCATGATGATGACGGCGTCGGCGTCGACCAGGTCGAGCCCGGCGGTGACGGCCATCTGGTGCCCGAAGTTGCGGGAGAGTTCGATGACCGTGACGCGCTTGTCGCGCTCCGCCAGTTCGGTGAGCTTGGCCAGGGAGCCGTCCCGGCTGCCGTCGTCGACGTAGAGGAAGCTGAAGTCGTAGCGCTCCGCCAGCGGCTCGGTGACCTCGTCGACGGTCTTGTGCAGCAGGTCGATGTTCGCTTCCTCGTTGTAGATCGGGAAGACGAACGCCACCCGGCGGGTGGTCGGCTTGGTCGGCACTGCGGGACTCCCCGGAGTTCGGTGCGAAACGGCCCGGGCGGTGCTCGATCAGGTGAAGATTTTCCTCGAACCCGGTGCCCGGCATCCTAGGAGACGGGACGGGACGCCCTGCCGAGAGACCCCCGGTTAACCCTGGTTAACCCGCGTCGGACGGCCTCACCGGAACGCCGTCCGCTCCGGCTCGCGGAAGGCGTCGAACACCTCGGTGACCGGCTCCTCCTCGGCTTCCTCCTCGACCGGCGGGGCCGGCCGCGGCAGCAGGCTCAGCGCCGCGAACACGAAGGCCAGGCACGTCGGGAACAGCGTCAGCAGCTGGTGCTTCACGCCCTCGACGCCCTCGCCCAGCGCCGACAGCCCGAACTGGCCCACCGCGAACAGCAGCAGGAAGAACACCACGATCCCGTACTCGCGCGCGCGGCGGCGGAACGCGCGGATCCCGGCCCAGGCGATCAGCAGCCACACCGGGCCCAGCACGAACAGCCCCAGCGGCGCGGCCGGCGCGGACAGCCCGGAGAACACCGGCACGCGGTACTCCTGCGCCATCGGCGGCAGCCCGGACGTCTCCGAGAAGCTGCCGAGCCGCGCGGGGCGGGCCGTCAGCGTGTCGACCGCGCCCTGCTGGAGGATCTGCAGCGTGCGCTCCGGGTGCCCGGCGTAGTACTGGAGCACGTTCCGGCGGCTGATCCGGTCGGAGTAGCCGTTGTAGTCGGCGTCGGTCCAGGGGCGTGCTTCCCACCAGCCCTTGCCGACGAACTTCTTCGCGCTCGGCGGCAGGCCCAGCGCGGCGAGGTCGGCGTCGGTGTCGTGCTTGCCGTCGACGATGCTGTCGAACACGACGTGGAACATGTTCGCTTCGCGGTACTCGGTGTTGGCCGGGTCGCCCTGCGACTGCACCACCGCCGTCCCCGCGCCCACGAGCACCAGCACACCCAAGGGCAGCGCCCACCGCGCCCAGCCCCGCTTGCCCAGCGGCCGGACCAGGGCCAGCGCCAGCAGGAACAGCGGGATCAGCAGCAGCGTCTGCGACTTCGCGTTGAGGCCGATCATGGCGCCCACCACGGTCAGCGCGGCGCCCCAGTAGCGCCAGGCGCCGGTGCGGTGCATGAGCAGCAGCCCGCCCGCGGTCAGCAGCATCCCCAGGAAGCCGGCGCCCTCGCTGAGCACCGACGCGAAGTAGCCGAAGAACGCCGAATCGGCCATCACGAGCAGCAGGAGCACAGTGGCGATGACGCGGTTGCGGACGCTCAGGTCCAGCGCGAGGACCGTCGCCGTGACGCCCACGGCGATCAGCACGCCGGTGATCGCGCCGAGGACCAGCAGGTTGAGCTGCGCCGACGAGCCGAGCAGCGTGCCGAGCCTGCTCGCGAGCCAGTCGAGCCACGCCTGGCTGGAGATGTAGTCGCTTTTGCAGGCCACGCCCGGCCCGTAGCTGAAGTGGACGTAGTACTCGGACTTCAGTTCCGGGTGCCGGCCGCCGAGATCGCACAGCAGCCGCCAGCCGTCGCCGTTGTCGGCCATCCCGACCGGCCGGGGCACGAGGAACCGGACCAGCAGCACGCCCAGGGAAAGGCCGAAAACGCCCAGGCCGAAGCGCAGTTCACGGGATCGCACCCGGACCAGCGTACGAGATCACGCTGAGTCGGCTGGTGCTGCACCGGGCACCGGGCTCACCGGCCGGTGCCGGAACACGACGTAGTGGTAGAGCAGGTAGTTCCAGACCAGCCCGACCACGATCGCCGCGCCCTTCGGCACCAGCAGGTTGATCCCCGGGAACAGGTGGCCGACCAGGGAGATGACGCCGAACTGGATCACCCACAGCCCGAACGCGGTGACCCCGAAGAACAGCAGGGCCTGGCGGCGGACGTCGCCGTCCTTCGCGCGGAAGGTGAAGTTCCGGTTCAGCGCGAACGACAGCAGCATGCCCGCCGTCGTCGAGATCAGGTTGGCGACGAACGTCGGCAGGCCGAGCGTCACCAGCAGCGCGTAGCCCAGCGCGTCGACCAGGGTGTTGCCGATCCCGACGATCCCGAAGCGCACCTGCGTGGCCGTGACGAGCCTCATCGGGCGGCGCTCCGGCGGTCCCCGGCGGCCTCGGTGACGCCGGTGCGTACCGACGCGACTGTGTAGAGCGGCCGGTTCTGCACCTGCGAATAAGTTCTGCCGATGTAACTTCCGAGGACGCCGAGCATGATGATCTGGATGCCGCCGAGGAAGAACATCGCGATGGTGATGAACGCCCAGCCGGGCACCGCCGTCTCCGGCGCGAACAGCTTCACGCCGACGACGTAGAGCACGCCGAGGAAGCTCAGCGCCGAGATCAGCGACCCCATCCGCGTGATCATCCGCAGCGGCGTGGTCGAGAACCCGAGGATGCCGTCGGCGGCGAAGCGCAGCATCTTCGTCAGGGGGTAGCCGGTGACGCCCGCGTGGCGCTTGTCGCGGTCGAACAGCACCGCGGTCTGCTTGAACCCGACGTAGCTCACCAGGCCGCGCAGGAACCGGTCGCGTTCGCGGTACTTGCGCAGCTCGTCGACCACTTTGCGGTCGATCAGCCGGAAGTCGCCGGTGTTCTTCGGGATGTCGACCGCGGCCATCCGCCGAAGGAACCAGTAGAACGCGGTCGCGGTGAACCGCTTGAACGGCGAATCCTGCCGCGACCGGCGCTGCGCGTAGACGACGTCGTAACCCTCCTCCCACTTTTCGAGCAGCTCGAGCGCCACCCGCGGCGGGTCCTGGAGGTCGCTGTCCATGATGACGACGGCGTCGGCGTCGACCAGGTCGAGTCCCGCGGTGACGGCCATCTGGTGCCCGAAGTTGCGGGAGAGCTCGATGACGGTGACCCGCGGGTCGCGGGCGCCGAGCTCGGTGAGCTTGGCCAGGGAGCCGTCCCGGCTGCCGTCGTCGACGTAGAGGAAGCTGAAGTCGTAGCGCCCGGCGTGGGGCGCGGTGACCTCGTCGACGGTGGTGTGCAGCAGGTCGATGTTCGCTTCCTCGTTGTAGATGGGGAAGACGAACGCGACCCGGCGGCGCGTGGTCGGCTCGGACGGCACGGGCGCTCCCGGAGGTCGGCGTCGAGGGGCCTGGGGGCCGAAGTGGACGGCCACCGCGTCCGCCCCCGCCAGGATATACGCGCGGAATCGCGCCACGGCGGTTTCGAGCCCGGCGGCGGCGCAGCGCCCTGGCCGGGTACTTGTCCGCCGGGGGTGAGGGTGCCTCGATACGCTGGACGGCGAGGGACCGGCGCGTGTCCTCACGGGGGAGTTCCGCCTGGTGTGCCAGGCTTGACGAGGTGAAGGACGACGAGTGAACCGGCAGCCGCTGCGCCTGGCCATCATCGAGGCCACCCGCATCCTCGAACGGGCGGGCGTCGCCTCGCCGCGGTTCGACGCCGAGGTGATCGCCGCGCACGTGCTCGGGGTCGAACGCGGCCGGCTGCCGATGGTGCCGCTGGTCGACCCGCCGGTGATCGAGGCAATCGGCCAGCTCGTCCAGCAGCGCGCGAAGCGGATCCCGCTGCAGTACCTGACCGGCTGGGCGGCCCTCGGCGACATCACGGTCGCGGTCGGCGCGGGCGTGTTCGTCCCGCGCCCGGAAACCGAGCTCCTGCTCGAGTGGGGCGTCAAGTTCCTGCAGGGCCGCGAGTTCCCGGTGGTGGTGGACCTGTGCACGGGGTCCGGAGCGCTGGCCTTGGCGGTCGCGCACGCGCGGCCGGACGCGGTGGTCTACGCGGTGGACATCGACCCGCAGGCCCTGGCCTGGGCCCGCCACAACGCGGACGTCCACGCGGACGCGGGCCGCACCCCGATCCGCCTGTACTCGGGCGACATCGGCGACCCGACGATGTTCGCGGAGCTCGACGGCCTGGTGGACCTGGTGCTGTGCAACCCCCCGTACGTCCCGGAGGGCACCCCGGTGCCCCCGGAGGTCGCGGAGCACGACCCTCCCCGAGCGGTGTTCGCGGAGGAGAGCGGCCTGGCGGTGATCCGCCACGCGATCGCCGCCGGAGCAAGGCTCCTGCGCCCCGGCGGCGGCCTGGCCATCGAGCACGACGACACACACGGCTCGGCAGTCCCGGCCCTGGTCCGGGCCCGGCGGGTGCTGACCGGGGTGGAGGGCCACACGGATCTGACGGGCCGGGCCCGGTTCGTCACGGCACGCCGGCTGGGCTGAGCTTCCGCCCGCCGAACATCCCCCGCCGAACATCCCCCGCCGAACATCCCCCGCCGAACATCCCCCGCCACTCCCTGGGGGGCGTGCCCGAGTCCAGTCTATCGGCCCCCTCGGACGAAAAGCCGGAAAAGCCCTCGTCGGGGCCGTGCTGTCCACATCACGGCCGGCCTGGGGACAACACCGCTGGAGGCGGCTGCCGCCTCCAGCGGTGTCGCCTCAGAAGCCGAATGCCGTGCAGCTTGCCGTTGCCGTCTTCGACGGGTCGCTCACCGATGTTGCCGTCAGCTTCACCCGTGCCGCGAAGTCGCCGCCCTGGCCTCGCTTCGCGTACGCCGGGACCTTCACGTGGGTGCCGAACTTGGCCGTTGCCAGCTCGTTCGGCAGGCGGACCTCCCAACCGCGGGCGTCCGTCGACACGCTGAGCCGGTACGTGTCCGTGTCGTACGGGGCCTGGGCTCCGCGCGCCGCGCCCGTGTTGTGCAGGCCGAAGTCGCACGTGGCCAAGCCGCCGCGGGCGAACGTCGGCAGGGCCGGTGTCAGCGCCGCGCCGCGGGGCTGGGTGCCTGCGCCGTCCAGGGAGGCCACCGTCACCGTGTACGACAGGACTCCGTGGCGGTCGCGGGCCAGGTCCGTGATCAGGAAGTGCAGGCGGTTGGCCTGGTCCGTGTACTCGTACGGGCTCGCCGCCTCCGTGCCCGCCTTGAACAGGGCGTCGTTGAGCTGCCGGTAGTCGCCGATGGTGATCTTCACCGGCGTGCCGTCCGGCTTGGTGTAGTCGGTGATGCCGATGTCCTGCGGGTTCGCGTCGATCACCCAGTCGAAGGGCGCGTTGTCCTTGTTCTTGGTCTTCGTGATCAGCACGCCGGAGTCCGGCGCGAACGAGTCCGCGCCCATCCGGTCGACCACCTCGACCGTGTAGTTGTCGTAGCCGCCGCCGTCGCAGAACGGGTCCTTCGCCCGGTCGCACTTCGGCGCCTTGTCGCCGCCCGTCAGCTTGATGTTCAGGCCGGTGAACGCGCCGGGCTGCGCTTCGGTTTCGCGCGCGGTCAGGCGGGCCGAAACCGGGCCGGTCGCCGCCAGCTGGTTGCGGTCCAGCTGCAGGACGTCCGCCGGGTCGACGATGCCGAGCTTCAGCTTGTTGCGCAGCTGGTGCTGCGCGCCCATCGAACTGCCCTGCGTCGCCGGGATCTGCCAGCGCGTGTGCGGGCCGCCCGGTCCGTTGAACGTCCCGCGCGACAGCATGTCCCACGGCCCGCTGTAGCTGCGGGACGGCGGCACCCCGAACGGGTTGTTGTAGTTGTCGCCGATGCCGAGGATGTGGCTGAACTCGTGGGCGTAGGTCGACTGCCCGGAGCTTTCCGCCTGCACCGAGCTGCCGTCCTGCGCGTTCGGCCAGATGCTGGCGGCCGACGCCCACGACGTCCACGGCACGTACCGCGTCGCCGCGTAGTTGGGCAGGTCGTGGTTCGGCGGCCCGAAGCTGTCGGGCACGTTCTCCTTCGTGCCGAACTTCATCTCGCCGAACTCCTGCCAGGTCGAGCTCTCGTCCTGGCCGGCGGAGAGGTAGAAGACGAAGTCGAACTGCTTCGCGGTGTCGCCGACGTCGGCGCGCCAGGCGTCGCCGGCGTCCTTGCGGAGGTCACGGCTGCAGTTCGCGCCGGGCGGGCACGCGCTCGGCTGGAACTCCATGCCGTACTCGTAGGACTTGCCGGGCATCCGGTAGGCCCCGAACGCGGTCAGCTGCACGCCGAACCGGCCGCCGGAGTCCTCCATCCAGTACTCGTTGATCGTGTGGCCGTTGTTGAGGGCCTCGGGCTTGTTGAGGAAGTCCTGGTAGTACTGCGCGACGCCGGCCCGCGGGATGTTCGCGGCGGCGGGGCCGGGGTTGCCGAAGATGGTCGACTTCGCCGGCTTGGTGACGACGAAGTCCTGGTCCGGGTAGTCGGCGAGGACGACGGCGCCCTTGAAGGTGCGCTGGGTCGGCTGCAGGCTCGGGTCGGCCCAGTTCGTGCCGGGGATCTTGCGGTAGTCGGACCACGTCATGTGGTCCTGGTTCTCCCAGTGCGCGGCGTCGATCGGGGCGGGCCAGCCACGGGTGAGCGGCTCCGCCGCGGCCGTGCCCGCGCCGAGCCCGGTCAGGACGGCGACCGCGGCGAGCAGGGCGAGCGCTTTCGGGGTTCTGGGGCGCATCTGCGGCTCCTTCGCTGGGAACCCACGGGGGTGGTGGATCCCGAAGATCGACCGTATTGAGCCCGGCTGTCGTGGTTCTGCCCGGCGGCGAGGTTTACCCGCTTGCCGCACGACGAAAGTCTGGCGCGCGGTGTGGCGCGCCGGAGTGTCTCTCTATCGGTGATCGAGTGATGTCCTCGCTGCCGGGTTGCCGCGGGGGAGTGCGCGCGAGGGCGTCTCTATCGGTGATAGGGAGATGTCCTCGCTGCAAGTATGCGTCCGCCCGCGTCGCGCGTTGTGTCTCCCTATCGCCGATAGAGAAACATCCTCGACCGGCCGGCTGCGGCGGGTGTGACGCGGCGAACGCCCTCGCGACCGGCCGGACTACGCTTGGCGCCCATGAGCGTGGTCTACGACTGCAGCAAGCGGGAGACCCGGGCCGACGGGCTGGCCGCCGCGGCCGGGGCCGTCCGGTCGAGCCGGCTGGTCGTCCTGCCGACCGACACCGTCTACGGCATCGGTGCCGACGCCTTCGACGCCGGTGCCGTGCAGGCACTGCTGCGCGCCAAGAACCGCGGCCCGGACATGCCGGTCGGCGTGCTCGTCGGCTCGTGGTCCACTGTGGACGGACTGGTGCTCGGCGTGCCGCCGCAGGCGCGCGCGCTCATCGAAGCCTTCTGGCCCGGCGACCTGTCCATCGTGCTGCCGCACGCGCCGAGCCTGCAGTGGAACCTCGGCGACGCCCGCGGCACCGTGATGCTCCGGATGCCGCTGCACCCGGTGGCGCTGGAACTGCTGCGCGACGTCGGCCCGATGGCCGTCTCGAGCGCGAACGTCTCCGGGCGGCCGCCCGCCAGCACCGCGCAGGAGGCGCAGGAGCAGCTCGGCGACTCGGTCGCGGTGTACCTCGACGGCGGGTCGAGCGGCGCGGCCGTCGCGTCGAGCATCGTGGACCTCACCGGCACCGAACCGGTCGTGCTGCGCGAGGGCGCCGTGGGCAAGGAAGCCATCGCGGAGGTGCTGGGTGTGCCCGCGGAATCGTTGGCCTGAAGCCGGATCGAGCGGAATTCCGCGGCACGATAGCGTGTCGCGGGTGACCCCGACCCCGCGAGCGTGACGCACCCGTGCCGCCCACATCCGGTCTCCTCCCCATCCGCGAGTACATCCTCGTCGCGCTGACCGCGACGGCCGTGACCTACCTGCTCACCGGTGTCGTGCGCCGGCTCGCGATCCGGGTCGGCGCGATCGCCAACCCGCGCGCCCGCGACGTGCACGTCGCCCCGATCCCGCGGATGGGCGGCGTCGGCATCTACCTCGGCGTCGCCGCCGCGATGGGCCTGGCCCACCAGCTGCCCGCGCTGTCGCACGGCTTCGACGCCTCCTTCGACTCGGTCGGCGTGCTGCTGGCGGCCGGCGTCATTTCGCTGATCGGCGCGCTCGACGACCGGTTCGAGCTCGACGCCTGGACGAAGCTCGCCGGCCAGGTCATGTGCGCCGGGATCCTCGTCATCTTCGGCGTGCAGTGGGTGTCGTTCTGGGTGCCGTGGGGCGGCACGGGCGCTTCGTTCGGCTCGGTGCTGGTGCTCGACAAGAACCAGGGCGCACTGCTCACCGTCGTCATGGTCGTGGTGATGGTCAACGCGATGAACTTCGTCGACGGCCTCGACGGGCTGGCCGGCGGCCTCGGCTTCATCGCGGCCGCCGCCACCTGCGCGTTCTCGCTCGGGCTGCTCGACAGCTCCGGCGGTGACGTCGGCACCTACCCGCCCGCGCTGATCGCGGCCACCCTCGCCGGCGCCTGTCTGGGCTTCCTGCCCTACAACTTCCAGCCCGCCAAGATATTCATGGGCGACTCCGGCTCGATGATGATCGGCCTGATGCTCGCGGGCGCGACGACGTCGGCGTCCGGCCGCGTGCCGTACCCGCAGTTCAGCGGCAAGGACGCGATCGCGCTGCTCTCGCCGCTGGTGGTCGTCGCGGCGGTGCTGTTCGTGCCGATGCTGGACCTGATCATGGCGGTCGTCCGGCGGACCCGCCGCGGCGAAAGCCCGTTCGCCGCCGACAAGATGCACCTGCACCACCGGCTGCTGGAGATCGGCCACTCCCAGCGGCGCGCGGTCCTGCTCATCTACCTGTGGGCCGGGATCCTCGCCTTCGGCGCGGTGTCGGTGACGCTGTTCGACGACGCCGCGGCGCTCTGGATCATCGGGGTCGGCCTGCTGTTCGCGGTGGCGGTCTCGATCGTCCCGCGGCTGCGCTCGCGCAACCAGCCCGGAACCTGACCGGCGGGGTTCTCTACACTCGGTGGCGAACCGAGCAGGGAGCCAGTGTGAGCGAAACCGAAACGCCCGAGCAGGAGAACCCGCACGCCGAGGTGGTGCTGCGGGCCGCCCGCGCGATGACCAAGGCTTCGCTGCTGGTGACCCCGCCCGCGGTGATCGTCTGCATCGCGCTGTTCAGCATCCTCAACGGCCTGCCCGGGTTCCTGGGCTCGCTGGTCGGCGGCGTGCTCGCGATGCTGGCGTCGCTGTCCACGCTGGGCATGATGAAGTTCAGCGCCGGCCAGGACCCGATGTTCGTGATGGTCATCGCGCTCGGCGGGTACGTCGTCAAGGTCGTCCTGCTCTTCGGCGCGCTGACCCTGCTGAAGGGCGTCACCGCGCTGCACCCGATGTCGCTCGGCATCACCATGATCGTCGCCATCCTGCTCGCCGCCGCGGCCGAGTTCGCCGCGTTCCGCAAGACCAAGATCCCGACGATCATCCCCTCCTGACGCTGTCCGTTTTGCCGCGGACTTCCGTTACTCTTCGTGCACCCGCCTGCGGCCGCCCGAGTGTGACCGGCGTCACCAAAGTGCGCTTTCGTGCGGACTGCGGACGGTGACCGGGACCCCTCGCCTGCGGTGATCCGGCGCCGGTCCCGGCCCGCGCCGGACCTGGGTCCCGGGTCGACCCGGGACCTAAGTCCTGGGCTGATCGGTGGGGATGGAGTACGGCTGTACGGCACCGATTGACCTGCTGGTATGGTCCGCGTCAAGGGTGGCGGCCTCGGCCGCGCGCTCCCTTGGACGAACCGCGATCAGCAGTGTGGCGACCGACGGGTTCCGCCCCGTGCAGCTGGTCCGGAGTAGACCGCAGGGCAGTGTTCACGCGAGAAAACCCCGTGTGCAGAACGTGAAGGTGTGTTCTGCGAACTGTGGGGTAGCCGCCTCCGGCGTCCCGATACGTATCGGGTACGTTAAGTCCAGATCGTGACGATTCCCCCGGCGGAGTGAACGCCGGCCGGGAGAACCGGAAGGAGCCCAGTGGGCGCGCTGGTACTGACCGAGGGTGGCACTTTCACGCCCCCCGGTGTGGCGGACTTCAACCTGCCGCCTCTCTTCGGCTCCGGGTACTGGGGCAGCTTCACCAAGCCGATGCTGCTCGTGGTGATCTCCCTGGTCATCATCGTCGCCTACTTCATGCTGGCGTCCCGGAAGCTGAAGGTCGTCCCCGGCAAGGGACAGTTCATCGCCGAATCGATCTACAACTTCGGCCGCAACAACATCGCGCGGGAGCAGATCGGCTCGAAGGACTTCAAGCCGTTCATCCCGCTGGTGCTCGGCCTGTTCGTCTTCGTGCTGGTGAACAACCTGTTCGGGATCATCCCGTTCTTCCAGTTCCCGACGATGGCGCGGATCGGGTTCCCGCTCGCGCTGTCCGTCCTGGTCGTTTATCCGGTGTACCACTACGTCGGCATCAAGCGCCACGGCCTCGGGCACTACCTGAAGAAGGAACTGGCGCCGCCGGGCATCCCCGGCTTCGTGCTGCCGCTCTACTCGACCATCGAGTTCGCGCAGAAGTTCTTCATCGCGCCGGCCACGCTCGCCATCCGTGTCTTTTCCGCGATGTTCGCCGGGCACCTCATCATCATGGTGTTCACGCTCGGCGGCAGCTTCCTGCTGAACGAGACCGACGGCTTCGGGCTGAAGCTGGTTTCGCCGGTGGCGTTCATCTTCGCCATCCTGATGACCTTCCTCGAGGCCTTCATCCAGGTGCTGCAGGCCTTCATCTTCGCCCTGCTGTCGGCCGGGTACATCGGCGCCGCGCTGGCGTCGGAGCACTGAGAACACAAGCCCCCGATCCACGCGAGCGCGTGGACCGAAGTGAAGGGAAACGCACGTGAGCAACATCGTTCTGGCCCAGGCCGCGGAGCAGGCCGTCAACATCAACCCCGGCCTCGCCGCCATCGGTTACGGCCTGGGCGCGATCGGCCCGGGCATCGGTGTGGGTCTGATCTTCGCCGCCGTCATCAACGGCACCGCGCGTCAGCCGGAGGCGCAGGGCAAGCTGCAGGGCATCGGCTTCTCGACCTTCGTTCTGACCGAGGTCCTCGCCCTGATCGGCATCGTCATCTACTTCATCGCCTCCGCCGCCTGAGTTCGGTTAGCTCATCGCTTAAGGAGACGTTGTGCTGAAGACGGACCTGGTGTTGGCCGCCGAAGCGGCGCCCAACCCGATCATCCCGCACATTCCCGAGGTCATCCTCGGGCTCGTCGCCTTCCTCATCCTGCTGTTCGTCCTCAAGAAGTACGTCGTTCCGCGCTTCGAAGCGGCGTACGAAGAGCGCGCCCAGATGATCGAAGGCGGCATCGAGAAGGCGGAAAAGGCCCAGGCCGAGGCCGAGGAGGCGCTGGCGAAGTACCAGGCGCAGCTCAGGGAGGCCCGTACCGAAGCCGCGAAGATCCGCGACGACGCCCGGCTCGAAGCCGAGCAGATCAAGGCGGAGCTGCGGGCCGAGGCCGAGGCCGAGTCCCAGCGCATCGTCGCCCAGGGCCAGGCCCAGCTGCAGGCCCAGAAGGCGCAGATCATCGCCGAGCTGCGGGCCGACATGGGCCGCAACGCCGTCGAGCTGGCCAGCCGGATCGTCGGCGAGTCGCTCGAGGACGAGGTGCGCCGCCGTGGCACCGTCGACCGGTTCCTCGCGGAGCTGGAGACCGCCGGTGCCTCCAACGGAGCGGGGAAGTAACCGGAATGACGCTGCATGCTGCGAGCCGTGAAGCGCTCGGCCTCGCCGAGGAACGCCTCGGCGAGGTTCTGGCCGACGCGGGAGCCGATGCCGCCACGGTCGGCGACGAGCTGCTCTCGGTCGTCGACCTGCTGGACCGGGAGATCGGCCTGCGCCGGGCGGTGAGCGACGCCTCGGCGACGCCGGAGTCGCGCACCGCGCTGGTGCGCCGGCTGTTCGACGGCAAGCTGTCCGAACCGGCCCTCAAGGTGCTCGACGCCGTGGCGGGCAGCCGCTGGTCCAGCCCCCGCGAGCTGACCGACGGGCTCGAGTCGCTCGGGCGCTCGGCCCTGCTCACCTCGGCGGAGAAGACCGGGAACGTCGACACCGTCGAATCCCAGCTCTTCCAGGTCGCGCGGGTCGTGGCCAACCACCCGGAGCTCGAGGCCGCGCTGTCGGACCTGACCGGTTCGGCCGACGCCAAGCGCACGCTCGTGCGCGGGCTGTTCGCCGACAAGGTGGACGTGGTCACCGAGACCCTCGTCGAGCAGGTCGTCCGCCGGGCCAAGGGCCGCGGCGTCGGCGTCGGGCTCGACAAGCTGGTCAAGCTGGCCGCGGAACGCCGTGAGCGCTCGGTCGCCTACGTGACCAGCGCGAACGCCCTGTCCGACGAGCAGGTCGCGCAGCTGAGCGCGAAGCTCGACGACATCTACGGGCGGCCGATCGCGCTGCACGTCGAGGTCGACCCCCGGCTCGGCGGCGGGCTCGTCGTCCGCGTCGGCGACGAGGTCATCGACGGGAGCGCGGCGGGACAGCTGGCGGCTCTGCGCAGGCGGCTGGCCCGGGCATAGCCCCCGGTCACACAAGACTTTGCATACTGGCAAGAACGAAGCGAGAGCGGGAAAGACATGGCCGAGCTGACGATCTCCTCGGATGAGATCCGTAGCGCGATCGAGAACTACGTCTCGAGTTACGCCCCGGACGTGAGCCGGGAAGAAGTTGGCACCGTGGTGGACGCCGGCGACGGCATCGCCCACGTCGAGGGCCTGCCCTCGGCCATGGCCAACGAGCTGCTCGAGTTCCCCGGCGGCGTCCTGGGCGTCGCCCTGAACCTGGACGCGCGCTCCATCGGTGCCGCGATCCTCGGTGACTTCGAAAGCATCGAAGAGGGCCAGCAGGTCAAGCGCACCGGCCAGGTCCTGTCGGTGCCGGTCGGTGACGGCTACCTCGGCCGCGTCGTCAACCCGCTGGGCCAGGCGATCGACGGTCTCGGCGACATCGAGACCACCGAGCGCCGCGCGCTGGAGCTGAAGGCCGCCTCGGTGGTCGAGCGCCAGCCGGTGTCGGAGCCGCTGCAGACCGGCATCACCGCCATCGACGCGATGACGCCGATCGGCCGCGGCCAGCGCCAGCTGATCATCGGTGACCGCAAGACGGGCAAGACCGCCGTCGCCGTGGACACGATCATCAACCAGAAGGCCAACTGGGAGACCGGCGACCCGAAGCAGCAGGTCCGCTGCATCTACGTCGCGATCGGCCAGAAGGGCTCCACGATCGCCGCCGTGAAGAAGTCCCTCGAGGACGCCGGCGCGCTGGAGTACACCACCATCGTCGCGGCCCCCGCGTCCGACTCGGCCGGCTTCAAGTGGATCGCGCCGTACACCGGCTCGGCCATCGGCCAGCACTGGATGTACGAGGGCAAGCACGTCCTCATCGTGTTCGACGACCTGACCAAGCAGGCCGACGCCTACCGCGCGATCTCGCTGCTGCTGCGCCGCCCGCCGGGCCGCGAGGCGTTCCCCGGCGACGTCTTCTACTTGCACTCCCGCCTGCTGGAGCGTTGCGCGAAGCTGTCGGACGAGCTGGGTGCCGGCTCGCTGACCGGTCTCCCGATCATCGAGACCAAGGCGAACGACGTGTCGGCCTACATCCCGACCAACGTCATCTCGATCACCGACGGCCAGTGCTTCTTCCAGTCGGACCTGTTCAACGCCGGCCAGCGCCCGGCCATCGATGTGGGCATCTCGGTCTCCCGCGTGGGTGGTGCCGCGCAGGTCAAGGCGATGAAGTCGGTCTCCGGCTCGCTCCGCATCGACCTGTCGCAGTACCGCGAGCTGGAGGCCTTCGCGGCCTTCGCCTCGGACCTCGACGACGCGTCGAAGGCGCAGCTCGAGCGCGGTGCCCGCCTGTACGAGGTGCTCAAGCAGCCGCAGTACTCGCCGATCCCGGTCGAGGAGCAGGTCTGCACGGTGTGGCTGGGCACGAACGGCCACTACGACTCGGTCCCGACCGAGGACGTGCGCCGCTTCAACCACGAGTTCCTCGACTCGGCCCGCCGCAAGCACGACGACGTCCTGGGCGCGATCCGCGACTCCGGGAAGTTCGAGAACGAGACGGCCGACAAGCTGGTCGCCGCGGTGAACGAGTTCAAGAAGGAGTTCACCACATCCGAGGGCAAGTCCCTGGCCGAGGCGGACGCCGACGCGATGGACGCCGACAAGGTCGGGCAGGAGACCGTCAAGGTCAACAAGCCCGCCCCGAAGAAGTGAGCTGGTAGCTCATGGCCGCACAACTCCGGGAACTCCGGTCGCGCATCAAGGCGACCAAGTCGATCGGCAAGATCACCAAGGCGATGGAGCTCATCGCCACCGCGCGCATCACCAAGGCGCGGGCTCGGGTCGCCGCTTCCCGGCCGTACGCGGACGAGATCACCAAGGTGCTCTCGGCGCTGGCCGGCGCGGCCACCACGCTCGACCACCCCATGCTGGTCGAGCGCCCGAACCCGAAGCGGGCCGCCGTCCTGGTCGTGACCAGTGACAAGGGCCAGTGCGGTGGGTACAACTCCAACGTGCTGCGCGCGACCGAAGAGCTGCTTGCCCTCCTCCGCGAGGAGGGCAAGGAGCCGCAGGTCTACGTCACCGGCAACAAGGGGCTGAACTACTACCGGTTCCGGGGCCGCGAGGTCGTGGACGGCTGGACGGGCTTCTCCGACCAGCCGGGCTACGCGAACGCGGTCGCGGCCGGCGACGCTCTGGTCGAGTCGTTCATGCGCGGTGTCGACGACGAGCACGGCAACGCCGACGGCATCACGGGTGTCGACGAGATCCACATCGTCTACACCGAGTTCGTGTCGATGCTGACCCAGCGGCCGACCGCCAAGCGCGTCGCGCCGCTCGAGGTCGAGTACTCCGAGGGAGAAGAGGAGAAGCCCGCCGGGCTGCTCCCCAGCTACGAGTTCGAGCCGAGCGCCGACAAGCTGCTGGACGCGCTTCTGCCGAAGTACATCAACACGCGGCTCTACGCGGCCCTCCTCGAGTCCGCGGCGTCCGAGCTGGCCGCCCGCCGGACGGCGATGAAGGCCGCGTCGGACAACGCGAACGAGCTGGTCGGCAACCTGACGCGGGAGATGAACCAGGCCCGCCAGGCGCAGATCACCCAGGAGATCTCCGAAATCGTCGGTGGCGCGAACGCGCTCACCGCAGCAGGAAGTGATGATTGATGACCAGTACTGAAGCCCCGCGCGCCAAGGGGCGCATCGTGTCGGTGACCGGTCCGGTCGTCGACGTCGAGTTCCCGCGCGGTTCCGTGCCCGACCAGTTCAACGCCCTCAAGGTCGAGATCGAGTTCGAGCAGCTGCGCAAGACGGTGACCCTCGAGGTCGCCAGCCACCTGGGCGACAACCTCGTCCGCACCATCTCCCTGCAGCCGCAGGACGGCCTGGTGCGCGGCGCCGAGGTCACCGACACCGGCGGCCCGATCACCGTCCCGGTCGGCGACAAGGTCAAGGGCCACGTCTACAACGCCCTCGGCGAGTGCCTCGACGAGCCCGGCTACGGCGAGGACCTCGAGCGCTGGGGCATCCACCGCAGCGCTCCGTCCTTCGACCAGCTCGAGGGCAAGACCGAGATGCTGGAGACCGGCCTCAAGGTCGTCGACCTGCTCACCCCGTACGTCCAGGGTGGCAAGATCGGCCTGTTCGGCGGTGCCGGTGTCGGCAAGACGGTGCTCATCAAGGAGATGATCACCCGCGTCGCCCGGAACTTCGGTGGTACGTCGGTGTTCGCCGGGGTCGGCGAGCGCACCCGTGAGGGCAACGACCTCTTCCTGGAGATGTCCGAGGACGGCGTCATCAACGACACCGCCCTCATCTTCGGCCAGATGGACGAGCCGCCGGGCACGCGTATGCGCGTCGCCCTGTCGGCGCTGACCATGGCGGAGTACTTCCGCGACGTCCAGAACCAGGACGTGCTGCTGTTCATCGACAACATCTTCCGGTTCACCCAGGCCGGCTCGGAGGTGTCGACCCTGCTGGGCCGCATGCCGTCCGCCGTGGGTTACCAGCCGACGCTGGCCGACGAGATGGGGCAGCTGCAGGAGCGGATCACCTCGACGCGTGGTCGTTCGATCACCTCGATGCAGGCGATCTACGTCCCCGCGGACGACTACACCGACCCGGCCCCGGCCGCGACGTTCGCCCACCTGGACGCCACCACCGAGCTCTCCCGGTCGGTGTTCCAGAAGGGCATCTTCCCGGCGGTGGACCCGCTGGCGTCGACGTCGACGATCCTCGACCCGGCCATCGTCGGTGAGGACCACTACCGCGTCGCCTCCGAGGTCATCCGGATCCTGCAGAAGTACAAGGAGCTGCAGGACATCATCGCGATCCTCGGTATGGACGAGCTCTCGGAAGAGGACAAGCTGACCGTTCAGCGCGCGCGCCGCATCGAGCGGTTCCTGTCGCAGAACATGCTGGTCGCCGAGGCGTTCACGCAGATCCCGGGCTCGACGGTGCCGCTGTCGGAGACCATCGAGTCGTTCGACCGCATCGCCAAGGGTGACTTCGACCACTACCCGGAGCAGGCGTTCCTGGGCATCGGTGGCCTCGAGGACCTCGAAAAGAAGTACAAGGAAATCACCAAGAAGTGAGTTCCCGGGGACGGCGGGGGCAGTGTCCATTGTGGACTCGGGCCCCCGCCGTTCTCATAGCTGCAGACAGACCTATTACACTCGGTGGCAACACCCCGAGTTAAGGAGTGCTACGTGGCCGAGATGTCCGTGGAGCTGGTGGCCGTCGAGCGCCGTCTCTGGTCGGGTACCGCCACTTTCGTGGTGGCCCAGACCACCGAGGGCGAGATCGGCATCATGGCCGGTCACGAACCCGTGCTCGGGCAGCTGGTCGAGGGCGGCGTGGTCAAGGTGACGACCACGGACGGTGAGACGGTCTGCGCGGCCGTGCACGGCGGATTCCTCTCCGTCACCGGCACCGGGGTGAGCATCCTCGCCGAAAGCGCCGAGCTTTCCGACGAGATCGACGTCGAGGCGGCCAAGGCGGCCCTGACCGGGGACGACGAGACCGAGCGGGCGAGGGCCTCGGCCCAGCTCCGCGCAGCGGGTCAGTCGGCCTGAGCGCGAGACGGGCAGGAGCCGGGCCGTGAAGATCACCGTGGTCGTAGCAGGGCTCCTGATCGTGCTCGCGGTGCTGGCCGCCTGGTACGGCCAGCGGTGGATCCGGATGCGCCGCGGCGGGGGCGTGAGCGTCGCGCTGCGGTGGCGTCCGGACAACCCGCGGTCCAGCTGGCACCTGGGGCTGGGCCGCTACGAGGGCGACGAGTTCGTCTGGTACCGGGTGTGGAGCCTGCGGACCGGCGCCGACCGCGTCTTCCAGCGGGAAAGCATGCAGATCGCGGACCGTCGCGACCCGTCCGGCACCGAGGCCTACGCCGTCCCGGAGGGCTCGACCGTGCTGCGGTGCGAGTCCGAGACCCAGGAGGCGATCGAGATCGCCATGGGGCCCGGCGCGTTGACGGGCTTCCTGTCGTGGCTCGAATCCGCCCCGCCCGGGCGACGCCTCCCGCGCGCCTCGTAGCTGTCTCATTCCGAGACAGCTACCGGCGCCTCGCGGGCTTACCGTGGAGGCCATGATTCTCATCGTGGTCAAGTGGCCGGTGAAGCCCGAGTACGCGGAATCCTGGCTCGACATCGTCGGGGACTTCACCCGCGGCACGCGGGCCGAAGCGGGCAACAAGTTCTTCGAGTGGTCCCGCAGCGTCGACGACAAGAACACGTACGTGCTGGTCGAGGGCTTCGAAGGGCAGGACGCCGCGGTCGCGCACGTCAGCTCGGAGCACTTCAAGACGGCGGTGGCGACGCTGGGTGAGTACATCTCCGACAACCCGCGGATCATCAACGTCCAGGACGCCTCCGACTGGGGCCCGATGGCCGAAATTTCACCGCACTAAACTCGCTGTGTGACCCTCGTCGAGATCCCCGGCTCCAAGTCCGTCACCGCCCGCGGCCTGTTCCTGGCCGCCGCCGCGCACGGCACGACCACGCTCGGCCGCCCGCTGCACTCCGACGACACCGAGGGCTTCGCCGAGGGCCTGGCCGAGCTCGGCTACCGGGTCGACCGGCAGCCGGACGCGTGGACCATCGAGGGCCGCCCGTCGGGCCCGGGCGTCGCCGAGGCCGACGTCTTCTGCCGCGACGGCGCCACGACGGCCCGGTTCCTGCCCGCGCTGGCCGCGGCCGGCACCGGGACGTTCCGCTTCGACGCGTCCGACCAGATGCGCCGCCGCCCGCTCGGGCCGCTGACCGACGCCCTGCAGGAGCTGGGCGTCGACCTCGAGTTCCGCGGCGAGCCGGGGCACCACCCGCTGACGGTCCGCGCGAACGGCGTCAAGGGCGGCGAGCTGACCCTGGACGCGGGCCTGTCGTCACAGTTCCTGACGGCGTTGCTGCTGCTCGGGCCGCTGACCGCGGAGGGGCTGCGGATCACGGTCACCGACCTCGTGTCGGTGCCGTACGTCGAGATCACGCTGGAGATGATGCGCCGTTTCGGCGTCGACGTCCGCCGGGAGGGGCAGACGTTCGTGGTCCCGGCGCAGCCGTACCGGGCGTGCGAGTACCCGGTGGAGCCGGACGCGTCGACGGCGAGCTACTTCCTGGCCGCGGCGGCGGTCACCGGCCGCACGGTGACCATCCCGGGCCTCGGTTCCGACGCTCTGCAGGGGGACGTGAAGTTCGCCGACGTGCTGCGTGAGATGGGCGCGCACGTGGAGCTGACGCCGGACTCGGTGACGGTCGCGGGGCCGTCCGACGGCCTGCGCGGCATCACGGTCAATATGCGCGACATCTCGGACACGGTCCCGACGCTGGCGGCGATCGCGCCGTTCGCCACCGGCCCGGTGCGCATCGAGGACGTCTACAACACGCGCATCAAGGAGTGCGACCGGCTCGACGCGTGCGAGGAGAACCTGCGCGCGATGGGCATCGAGGTCGAGACGGGCCGCGACTGGATCGAGATCCGGCCGGGGCAGCCGACGGGCACCCTGGTGACCTGCCGCCGCGACCACCGGATCGCGATGGCGTTCAGCATCACGGGCCTGCTGGTCGACGACGTGACCCTGGACGACCCGGACTGCGTGAAGAAGACCTTCCCCGGCTTCCACCGGGCGCTGGGCGCGCTGCGGGAGAGCTGGGGGATCTAGGGCTGCCCGCCCGGCTGCCAGAGCACGTCACCCTCGGGGTTCGCCAGCCGGGCGAGGATGAACAGCAGGTCCGAGAGCCGGTTCAGGTACTTCACCGCGATCGGGTTGGTCACTTCGGGCTCCGCCTCGTGCAGGGCCCAGGCCGACCGCTCCGCCCGGCGCGCCACCGTGCGCGCCTGGTGCAGGAACGCCGCTCCCGGCGTGCCGCCCGGCAGGATGAACGACGTCAGCTTCGGCAGGCGCTCGTTGAACTCGTCGCACCAGCCTTCCAGGCGCTCGACGTACTTCTCGGTGATCCGCAGCGGCGGGTACGGCGGGTCGTCGGAGATCGGCAGGCACAGGTCCGCGCCGACGTCGAAGAGATCGTTCTGGATCGTGCGCAGCACGTCCGTCACTTCGGCCGGCAGCGCGCCGACCGCGATCGCCAGGCCGAGGACCGAGTTCGTCTCGTCCGTGTCCGCGTACGCGCCCAGGCGCGGGGACGTCTTGGGTACGCGGGACCCGTCGCCGAGCGCGGTTGTGCCGCTGTCGCCGACCTTCGTGTAGACGCGGTTGATGCGAACGACCATGAACCCACCATAGCGGCCCCCGCCCGGGCCGAATCCGGGCGAGAGGGCATGATTGGCGGCCATGAGCGAGCACTTCGACGTGCATGGCGGAGCCCGGCTGGTCGGCGAGGTCGACGTGGTCGGCGCCAAGAACAGCGTGCTGAAGCTGATGGCCGCGGCCCTCCTCGCGGAGGGCACCACGACCATCACGAACTGCCCGCAGATCCTGGACGTCCCGCTGATGGGCGACGTGCTGCGGAGCGTCGGCTGCGAGGTCGTCATCGAGGGCGACACGGCCACCATCACGACGCCGGCCGAGCTGTCGCACCGCGCGGACTCCGCGGCGATGGGCAAGCTGCGCGCGTCCGTCTGCGTGCTGGGGCCGCTGGTCGGCCGGCTGAAGCAGGCCGTCGTGGCGCTGCCGGGCGGCGACGCGATCGGCTCGCGCCCGCTGGACATGCACCAGAACGGCCTGCGCAAGCTGGGCGCGACGAGCACGATCGAGCACGGCTGCGTCGTCGCGAAGGCCGAGACGCTGGTCGGCGCGCAGATCTGGCTGGACTTCCCGAGCGTCGGCGCGACCGAGAACATCCTGATGGCGGCCGTGCTGGCCGAGGGCACCACGGTCATCGACAACTGCGCGCGCGAGCCGGAGATCGTCGACATCTGCACGATGCTCACCGAGATGGGCGCGAAGATCGAAGGTGCCGGGACGTCGACGCTGACCGTGCACGGCGTGGAGCAGCTGCACCCGACGACGCACAGCGTGATCGGCGACCGGATCGTGGGCGCGACCTGGGCGTTCGCCGCGTCGATGACGCGCGGCGACATCACCGTGCGCGGGGTCAACCCGCACCACCTCGACCTGGTGCTGAACAAGCTGCAGCTGGCCGGCGCGGACGTCGAGACGTTCGGCGACAAGGGCTTCCGCGTGGTCCAGCCGGAGCGCCCGAAGGCGGTCGACTGGGTGACGCTGCCGTACCCGGGCTTCGCCACGGACCTGCAGCCGTTCGCGGTGGCGCTGTCGGCGGTGTCGGAAGGCACGTCGATGATTACGGAGAACGTCTACGAGGCGCGCTTCCGCTTCATCGAGGAGATGGTCAGGCTGTCGGGCGACGCCCGCACGGACGGCCACCACGCGGTGGTCCGCGGCGTCGAGAAGCTGTCGAGCGCGCCGGTCTGGGCGTCGGACATCCGCGCGGGTGCGGGCCTGGTGCTCGCCGGCCTGTGCGCGGACGGCGTCACCGAGGTCTGGGACGTCTTCCACATCGACCGCGGCTACCCGCACTTCGTCGAGAACCTCAACCGCCTGGGCGCGAACATCAAGCGCGTCGCCGGCGAGCCCGACCGGAAGTGAGTTAACGGCGGTTCACGTGAGCCGTCGTCAACTCAAGCGCCCTGCGCGCCGAGCGCGCGCAGGGCGTACTCCACCAGCCGGTCCGCGTAGTCCGGTTCCGCTTCGGCCTGCCGGACCACCAGGCGCCAGTAGATCGGCGCCGCCAGGACGTCGAGCGCCAGCTCCATGTCCAGGTCCTCCGGGAGTTCGCCGCGCGCGATGGCGCGGCGCAGCATCGTCTCGCCCACTTCGCGCCGCGGACCGCCGATGGCTCCGCGCAGGCCGTCGCCGTAGCCCGGGTGGCGCGCGTCCTCCGCGACCAGGTCCGGCAGGATCCGCGAGAACAGCGGGTGCGTGAGCCAGTCGATCAGGGCCTGCATCGTTTCGCGCAGGTCGCCGCGCAGTGAACCGGTGTTCACATCGGCCGCGCGGGTCACGCTGAACTCCGTCACCACGGAGGCGATCATGTGGTCCTTCGACACCCACCGCCGGTACAGCGCGCTCTTGCCGACGCCGGCGCGTTTCGCCACCGCTTCCATCGACAGCCGCCCGTAGCCCTGCTCGGCGAGTTCCCACATGACAGCGTCGGTGATCGCCTGCGTGACCTCGGGCTGGAGGACCGCGGCGCCGGTCGGGGTGCGTGCCATGGGCGCAGTGTAGCGGGTGGACGGGACGGTACCGTCCCGTCTATGGTGGTGACGTCGGGACGGTACCGTCCCGTCCAAACGTCGAAGGAGGCTGCGATGCGCGACTTCGTCGAGCACGCGCTCGAACTGCTGCTCAGGCACGACATGGCCGGGTTCGCCGGCCTCTGGGCCGAGGACGGCGTCCTCGAGTTCCCGTTCGCCGGCCCCGGCTACCCGAAGCGTGTCGAAGGACGCGATGCGATCCGCGAGTACCTGCGGGACTACCCGAACCTGCTCGACATCCGCGAGGTCACGGCCAAGACCGTGCACGAGACGACCGAGCCGGGCGTGGTCGTCGCGGAGTTCACCGTCGCCGGGGTCGTGGTGGCCACGCAGCGGCCGTACGAGCTGTCGTACATCGCCGTGATCACGGTCGAGGACGGCGAGATCCGCAGCTATCGCGACTACTGGAGCCCGCAGGCCGCGGCCGACATCCTCGGCGGCGCCGACGAGCTGACGGCGGCGTTCAGTGACTGAAACTTTGGTCCTCGGCGGCACCGGCACGACCGGCCGCCGGGTCGTGGCGGGCCTGCGCGCGAACGGTGTCACCGCGCGGGCGGCTACCCGCAAGCCGGGCGAACCCGGCCAGGTCCGGTTCGACTGGGCCGACCGCGCCACTCACGCGGACGCGCTGCGTGGGGTGTCGGCGGTGTACCTGCTGCCGCCGATCGGCGAGGCCGAGCCCGCGCGGCTGGTGGAACCGTTCCTCGGTGACGCGCTGGCCGCCGGCGTCCGGCGGGTCGTGCTGCTCGGCTCGTCGGCCGTCACCGCGGACAGCCCGGGCCTCGGTGACCTGCAGCGGCTGGTGCGCGCGGCGCCGGAGTGGGCCGTGCTGAAGCCGTCGTGGTTCATGCAGAACTTCACCGGCGAACACCTGGTCGCCCAGGGCGTCCGGGACGGCGAGATCGTCACCGCCACGGGCGATGCGCGGGTCGCCTTCGTCGACGCCGGCGACATCGCCGCGGTCGCCGTCCGTGCGCTGACCGACGCCGTGCCGCACAACGCCGAGCACGTCCTGACTGGCCCCGCTGCCCTCAGCTACGTCGAAGCGGCCGCGATCGTCTCCGCCCACCTCGGCAGGACGGTACGGCACCGTCCCGTCCCGGCTGCGGAGTTCGCCGCGCGGCTGACCGCCGCCGGGATCCCCGCCGAGTTCGCCCGCGTGCTCGCCGCTCTCGACGACGACATCCGCCGCGGCGCCGAAGACCGTGTCACCCGGACCGTCGAGCAGATCGCCGGCCGGCCCGCCCGCCCGTTCGCCACCTTTGTCCAGGAGGAGATCCGATGAAGCAGCTGATGTTCGAAGAGGACGCGCAGTTCTGGTTCGAGACCCTGCGCCTGTTCGGCCACGCGGCCTACGGCGGCTCGGACTTCGGCGAGGTCGTCGCCGCGGCCTCGACCGTGACGGCGGGCGACTACGACAGCTGGCACGACGCCTACCGCGCCCTGGCCGATCGGCTGTACGCCGAAGCGGCCGACGCGGGCCCGGTGACGGCGCGGGACCTCCTGCTGCGCGCGTCGACGTACTACTTCTCGTCGGAGTTCTTCCTGCACGGCAACCCGGCGGACCCGCGGATCGCGGCGGCGTACGACCGGAGCGTCGAGTGCTTCCGGCGCGCGGGTGTCGCGGAGCCGGTAGAAATCCCTTACGGCACAACGGTTCTCAGCGGCTACTTCTACCGCGCGCCCGGCGAGGGACCGAAGCCGCTGCTGATCATGCACAACGGATTCGACGGCAGTGCCGAAGAACTGCACTACATGGGCGCGGCAGCCGGCGCCGAGCGCGGCTACCACGTGCTGACGTTCGACGGCCCGGGCCAGCCGAGCGCGGTCCGGCGGGCCGGGCTCGTGTTCCGCCCGGACTGGGAGCACGTCGTCACGCCGGTGGTCGACTTCGCGCTGACGCTCGACGGCGTCGACCCGGCGCGGATCGCCCTGCTCGGCGTGAGCCTGGGCGGGATGCTGGCCCCGCGCGCGGCGGCGTTCGAGGACCGGCTGGCCGCGGTCGTCGCGGTGGACGGCGTGTACGACGCGGGTGCGGCGGTGACGTCGATGCTGCCGTGGCCGCGCGAGGAGATCGTCCGCCGGGCGAACGCCGGGCAGGACGAGGAGTTCGACGCCCTGCTCACCGCGGGACGGCAGGCGAGCCCGACGCTGCGCTGGGCGTGCGACCACGGCCGGTACGTGCTGGGCGCGGCGTCCGACCGCGAGTTCATCGCGAAGTACCTGGAGTACACGCTGGAGGGCGGCGTGGCGGAGAAGATCACGTGCCCGGTCCTGGTGTGCGAAGCGGCGGACGACCTGTTCTTCGGCGGCGACCGGGAAACCGAGCCGCGGAGGCTGTACGCGCACCTGGAGGCACCGAAGACGCTGCTGACGTTCACGGCGGAGGAGGGCGCGGACGCGCACTGCCACGTCGGCGCCCAGCGCCTCGCGACGGGCCGGATCTACGACTGGCTGGACCGGACGCTCTAGCCTTCGAGCGCGAGGGCGGCGCCGAAGCCGACCAGCGCGGTGCCGGTTGCGCCGTCCATCACGCGGCGGACCCGGCGCCGTCCCAGCCAGCCGCGTACGCGGTGCACGAAGAACAGCAGCAGCACCTGCCACAGCACGCCCAGCGCCGCGACCGTGTACGCCAGCAGCAGCGCGTCACCCTGGTCCGTCACCCCCGGCGTCAGGAACTGCGGCAGCACCGACAGGTACAGCACGATCACCTTCGGGTTCGTGATGTTGGAGAGGAACCCCTCGCGGAACCGCCGGCCGCGGGTGGCACGGGCGCGGCGGACGTCGTCCAAGGCGTCGTAGGAACCGCGCCAAGCTCCGCGCAGCGCCTGGACGCCCAGGAACACCAGGTATGCGGCGCCGGCCCACTTGAGCGTGAGGAACACCGGCTGCGACCGGGTGAGCACCGCGCCCAGGCCGAGGGCCGCCGCCGTGCCCTGGAGGAAGTTCGCCACCGTGATGCCCGCGCACGCCCACGCGCCGCCGCGGGGGCCGCCCGTCAGGGCGTTCTTCAGCACGATCATCGTGTCCGGGCCGGGCATCATCGCCAGGAACGCCATCATCGCGGTGAATCCCGCGTACGTGCTCCACGTCATCAGGACTCCAGGGCCAAGGCGGCGCCGAAGCCGAGCAGGGCCGTGCCGGTCACGCCGTCGAGGGCGCGGCGGACCCGGCGGCGCTCCAGCCACGCCCGCACGCGGTGCACGAACACCAGCAGCACCAGCAGCCACACCACGCCGAGCACGGCGACCGTGTACGCCAGCGCCAGCGCGTCCCAGGTCGTCGTGCGGGCCGGGTCGAGGAACTGGGGCAGCACCGACAGGTACAGCACCAGCACCTTCGGATTGGTGATGTTGGAGAGGAACCCTTCGCGGAACCGGCGGAACCCGCCGCCGCGGCGGCGCTGAGCCTGCTCGACGACGTCGTAGTTCCCGCGGAACGCCCCGCGCAGCGCCTGGAAGCCGAGGAAGACGAGGTAGGCCGCGCCGGCCCACTTCAGGGCCAGGAACACCGGCTGCGAACGGGCGATCAGGACGCCGAGGCCGAGCGCGGCGGCGCTGCCCTGCACCGCGTTGCCGGTGAAGATGCCCAGCGACGCGAGCAGGCCGCCCCGGAACCCGCCGGACAGCGCGTTCTTCAGCATCACCATCGTGTCGGGGCCCGGCGCCAGCACGATCAGGACCACGATGACCAGGTAACTCCCGTAGGCACTCCACGTCACGGCTGCCCACGCTAATCGACCGGTGGCCGCCCGGTCTCGCGGATTTCGGTCACACCGCCGCGGTGCTCGGCGGACGGGGTGCCGGCAGAGTAGTGTTCGGCCATGTCAGCAGGGGAAATCGAGCTTCTGCCCGGTGAGCGCGTGCTCTGGGCGGGAGAGCCGGTGCAGCGCCCGCTCTACGTCGCCGCGGACGGGGTGATCGCCCCGGCCGGACTCGTCCTCGCGGCCGCCGCGCTCTGGTTCCTGCTGGTGAAGGCACCCAGCGGCCCGGCGATGATCGCGGCGGTGGTGGTCCTGGTCGTCGGCTGCTACGGGGCCGTCGGGCGGTCCGTCGTCCGGTACCTCGCGCTCGGGCGCACGACCTACGCCGTGACGGACAGCCGGATCATCGCGCGCTCGGGCCTGTTCCGGCAGAAGGAACGCGCCAGCGAACTCGCCGGGCTGCCGGCCCCGGTCCTCAAGCCGGGGCCGTCGCGCACCGGGACCATCGGCTTCGGCCCGGGCGCGGTGACGCTGATGGGCGTCGGCGAACCCAAGCGCGTCCGCGACCTGCTGGTCAAGGCCATCGACGAGGCGACCGCGCGCCAGGCACCGCCGGAACCGGGCAGCTCGGCCGCCTGAGCGGGCAACCCGCGCGGCCTTCCGGAGCGTCACCCGGCAAAGAGCGCCGGGGAGGCCGCCGTGGAGGAGCCGATCGTCGTCCTGTTGCCGGGTGAGCGCCTGCTGTGGTCGGGACGGTCCCGTCGCGTCGCTCCGGTCGGCCGCGAGTGGTTCCGCCTGGCCGTGGGCGCGATCCTGGTGTCGGGGCCCCTTGCCGCCGGGCTGCCGGAGCCGGACGGCGGGTTCCCGGTCATGGCTGTGGTCGTCGCGGTCTTCGGGCTCGTCCTCGCCTGGGGACCCGTGCTCTGGCGGCTCCGGTCGACGCGCCGCGCGGTGTACGCGGTGACCGACCGGCGGGTCCTGGTCGCCGACCGCGTCTCGGGCCGCACCCGCGAGGAGTACCTGATCGACCTGGAGCGGCCGGTCCTCCGGCCCGGCCAGGACGGCACCGGCACGTTGACGCTGAAGCGGTGGGACGCGTCCGCGAACTTCTTCCGCGCGCCGGTGGGGTCACGGAAGGAGTGGCTTCCGATCGAGCTGTTCACCGTGCCGGACGCCGCCCGGCTCTGCGGGCTGATCGAGGCGGAACAGGCCCGGGGGTGAGCGCCGGTCGTCACCCGGACGTGTCCGATTCCACTGCCCAGCTATGTTACCGACGGGTACACTCGACGGATCGCCCACCGCCGGAGGTGCACCGTGCCGTACCCAACGGATCGAGAACGAGATCGCCCGTGGGTGATGCGGACGTACGCGGGGCACTCCTCCGCGGCCGCGTCGAACGAGCTCTACCGGCGCAACCTCGCGAAGGGGCAGACCGGCCTTTCGGTGGCCTTCGACCTGCCCACGCAGACCGGCTACGACCCGGACCACCAGCTCTCGCGCGGCGAGGTCGGCAAGGTCGGCGTGCCGGTGTCGCACATCGGCGACATGCGGCAGCTCTTCGACGGCATCCCGCTCGCCGAGGCGAACACGTCGATGACCATCAACGCGCCGGCCATGTGGCTGCTCGCGCTGTACGTCTCCGTGGCGCGCGAGCAGGCCGAGGCCGAAGGGCGTGACGTCGACGAGGTCCTCGCCAAGCTCGCCGGCACCACGCAGAACGACATCATCAAGGAGTACCTCTCCCGCGGGACCTACATCTTCCCGCCGGGACCGAGCCTGCGGCTGATCACCGACGTCATCGCGTGGACCGTGCACCACGTCCCGCAGTGGAACCCGATCAACATCTGCAGCTACCACCTGCAGGAAGCCGGCGCGACGCCGACGCAGGAGGTCGCGTACGCGCTGTGCACCGCGATCGCCGTGCTCGACGCCGTCCGCGACTCCGGGCAGGTCGACCAGGCCGACATGGCGAAGGTCGTCGCGCGGATCTCCTTCTTCGTCAACGCCGGTGTCCGGTTCGTCGAGGAGATGTCCAAGATGCGCGCGTTCACCGCGCTCTGGGACGAAATCACCCGTGACCGCTACGGCGTGACGGACCCCAAGGCCCGCCGCCTGCGCTACGGCGTCCAGGTCAACTCGCTCGGGCTGACCGAGGCCCAGCCGGAGAACAACGTCCAGCGGATCGTGCTGGAGATGCTCGCGGTGTCGCTCTCGCGCGGCGCCCGCGCCCGCGCGATCCAGCTGCCCGCGTGGAACGAGGCCCTCGGCCTGCCCCGGCCGTGGGACCAGCAGTGGGCGCTGCGGATGCAGCAGGTGCTCGCGTTCGAGACGGACCTGCTGGAGTACGAGGACATCTTCGACGGCTCGCACGTCATCCAGGCCAAGGTCGACGAGATCATGGCCGGCGCCCGCGAGGAGATCGCCCGCGTGCAGGACCTCGGCGGCGCGGTCGCCGCGGTCGAGAGCGGCTACATGAAGTCGCAGCTCGTCGCGTCACTGGCCGAGTACCGCCGCGGGATGGAACACGGCGAGCGCGTGCTGGTCGGGGTCAACAAGTTCGAGACGACCGAGCCGTCGCCGCTGCAGGCCGAGGGCGCGAAGGCGATCGAGACGGTCGACCCGGCCGCCGAGAAGGCCGCCATCCAGGCCATCGAGGAATGGCGCGAACAGCGCGACAACGACGCCGTCGAGCGCTCCCTGGCCACGCTGCGGGAACGCGCGCAGACGGCGGAGAACCTGTTCGAGGCCACTGTGGACTGTGCGCGGGCCGGTGTCACCACCGGCGAGTGGGCCGGTGCGCTGCGCGAGGTGTTCGGCGAATACCGGGCGCCCACCGGCGTTTCCGCCTCCGCGGTCGCGGGCACGGGCGACGCCGAGCTGGAGCGGGTGCGCACGCGGGTCCGGGAAACCGAGGCGGAACTGGGCGAGCGGCTGCGGATCCTGGTCGGCAAGCCGGGCCTCGACGGGCACTCCAACGGCGCCGAGCAGGTCGCCGTCCGGGCGCGCGACGCCGGCTTCGAGGTCGTCTACCAGGGCATCCGGCTGACGCCGGAGCAGATCGTCGCGGCCGCCGTGCAGGAGGGCGTGCACGTCGTCGGGCTGTCGGTGCTCTCCGGTTCGCACCTCGAAGTCGTTCCGCAGGTCGTCAACGGCCTGCGGGCCGCGGGCGCGGGCGACGTGCCGGTGATCGTCGGCGGCATCATCCCGCCGGACGACGCCGCGCTGCTGCTCGAACGCGGCGTCGCCCGGGTGTTCACGCCCAAGGACTACGAGCTCACCGGGATCATGGCCGGCATCGTGGACCTGGTCCGGGAGCGGCACGAGCTCAGCTGAGCCCGGCCAGGATGTCCTTTGTGGACTTCACGGTGGCGAACTGGTTCGCCAGGTTCGCCGCCGTGACGCGGGAGAGCTCGTCCGCCGTCACGACGTCGCCGTCGACGCCCGGCAGGTCGAACGTGAAGGTCGCGTCGAGGGCGAAAGTCACGTCGTAGCCGAGGTTCCCGCCCATCCGCGCGGTGGTTTCGCAGCAGAAATTGGTCTGGATGCCGCCCAGGACGAAGCTCGTGATGCCGCGCTTGCGCAGCCACGCGTCGAGGTCGACGTCGCCGATGAAGGCCGAGTTGACCTGCTTGCCGAACACCAGGTCCGGTCGCGCGCCGTCGAGTTCGGGCTTGAAGTCGTTGCCCGGCTGACCGGGCCGCAGCGGCGAGCCCGGTTCCCGGGAGTCGTGGTGCACGAGCACCACCGGGAGCCGTCGTTCCTGCCACGCGTCGAGCAGGGCCTTCATGTTCGCTTCCGCGCCCGGGTTGTTGCGCGGACCCCAGAACCCCGGCTCGTCGAACCCGCGCTGGACGTCGATCAGGATGAGTGCCGTTTCCGTCATCCGTCGAGTTTCGCGGCCCGGGGACGCTGGAGGGGAGTGGCAGAGGGTGCGCGATGCGGTACTTTTCTGCCATGCGCACGATCGGCGTCCTGCTGCTGCCGGGTACCCGGACGTTCGACCTCGCGGTGCTCGGCGAGGTCTGGGGCCAGGACCGGACCGACAGCGGAATCGGCCCGTTCACGGTCCGGCTGTGCAGCCCCGGCCGGGTGCGCACGCCCCTGTCGCCGTTCGGCGACGTCGCGGCCACGCACGGGCTCGCCGGCCTCGGCGGCTGCGACCTCGTGCTGGCCCCGGGCCGCGACGACCCCCTGGCCCCGGTCGCGCCGGCCGCCGTCGCGGCGCTGCGCCGGGCGCACCGGGCCGGGGCGACCGTCGCGGGGCTGTGCTCCGGCGCGTTCACGCTGGCCGCCGCCGGGCTGCTCGACGGCCGCCCGGCGACCACGCACTGGCGTGACCTCGACGCCCTCGCGCTCGCCGCGCCGCGCGCGGACCTGCAGCGGGACGTGCTCTACACCGACGACGGCGGTGTCCTGACGTCCGCGGGCGTCGTCGGCGGCCTCGACCTCTGCCTCTACCTGGTCCGGCGCGACCACGGCGCCGACGTCGCCGCCGCGCTGGCCCGCCGGCTCGTGATGCCGCCGGCGCGCGAGGGCGGGCAGCGGCAGTACGTCGAGAACCCGCTGCCGCCGCCGTCGGCGCAGCCCGGCCTGGCGTCCACAATGGACTGGGCGCTGGGCAGGCTGGCCACCGGGATCGGCGTCGAGGACCTGGTCGGGCACGCGCGGATGAGCGAGCGGACGTTCCACCGCGAGTTCGCCGCAGCCACCGGCGTGACACCGGGCCGCTGGCTGCGCGTCCAGCGCGTCCGGTACGCGCAGCGGCTGCTGGAGACGACGTCGCTGCCCGTCGACCGCGTCGCCGAGCGCTCCGGGCTGGGCACGGCGGCCAACCTGCGGCGGCGGATGCGCGCCGAAGTCGGCGTCGGCCCGGACAGCTATCGGCGCACATTCCGAGGGGCTACCGTCGAAGCATGTACCAGCACCTCCTCGTGAAGCGCGACGGCGACACCGTCACGATCACCATGAACCGGGCGGCGCGGCGCAATTCGCTGTCCGCGGACCACCTCGCCGAGCTGCTCGCGGCCTTCCGCGAGGCCGGGACGTCCGACGCGACCGGCGTCGTGCTGGCCGGCGACGGCCCGGTGTTCTCCGCCGGGCACGACTTCGGCGACGTCGCCGCCCGCGACCTGATGGGCGTGCGCGAGCTGCTGACGCTGTGCACGGAGCTCATGCACACGATGCAGTCGATCCCGCAGGTCGTCATCGCGCGGGTGCACGGCCTGGCCACCGCGGCGGGCTGCCAGCTGGTGGCCTCCTGCGACCTGGCGGTGGCCGCCGAGTCGGCGGGGTTCGCCCTGCCGGGTGGCAAGGGCGGCTGGTTCTGCCACACGCCGGCGGTGCCGGTGGCGCGCTCGATCGGCCGCAAGCGGCTGATGGAGCTGGCGCTGACCGGTGACGTCATCGACGCGGCGACGGCGCTCGACTGGGGCCTGGTCAACCGGGTCGTGCCCGACGACCGGCTCGACGACGCCGTCGCGGAGCTGCTGGCGCGGGCGACGCGGGGCAGCCGGGCGAGCAAGTCGATGGGCAAGGTGACGCTCTACGCCCAGCTCGACCGGCCCGAGGCCGACGCGTACGCGATCGCGCTGGAGGTCATGGCCGCGGCGTCCCAGCTGCCCGGCGCCCGCGAAGGCATGGCGGCCTTCCTGGAAAAACGCAAGCCTTCCTGGCCGGACTGAGCCCTTCCGCGCCGGTGGGGTTTCGTCGTGGCCGTGGACCGTACCATACGGTATGGTATGGCCATGGCGGGCAAGCGGGACTGGCTGGACGCGGGGTTGGTGCTGCTGGCGGAGCAGGGTGCGCCGGCGGTGACGATCGAGCGGCTGGCCGAGCGGCTCGGGCTGTCGAAAGGCTCGTTCTACCACCACTTCAAGGGCATGGGCGGCTACCGCACGGCGCTGCTGGAGCACTTCGAGACCGAACGCACCACGCGGTTCGTGGAGCAGGCCGAAGCGGCCGAGGGTGACCGGCTGGACGCGTTGCTGAGGCTGGTTCTCGCGCCGGGACCGGGACCGGAGCTGGAGATCGCCGTCCGGGCGTGGGCGCTGCAGGACGCCGGAGCGAGGGCGGTCCAGGCGCGCGTCGACGCCACCCGCGTCGCCTACCTGACGGAGATCAGCGGCGACGCCGCTCTCGCGCAGGCGCTGTACCTCGTCGTCGTCGGCGCCGGGCAGGTCGTGCCGCCGCTGACCGGCCGCGAGCTCAAGAACGCTTTGGAACTCGTACTGGGGAGACGGAAATGACCGAGCCGTACGCCGACGGAGCCGACTACGTCGAATTCAAGGAGATCGAGAGCGAGAACAGCCTGCGCGAATTCGTCGCCGGCGTGTTCGGGTGGTCGCCGGCCTGGGTGAAAGCCCTGTTCGGTGTCCGGTACGTGCTCGCCAAGGCGCTGCGGCTGGACACCGCGGCCGTTCCGCGCACCGGCCGGCTCCGGCCCGAGGACGTCGGTTTCGCGCCCGGCGACCGCGTGGCGTTCTTCACCGTCCGGGACGGCGATCCGGAGCGCTACCTGGTGGCCGGTGTGGACGACAGCCACCTGACCGGGTACCTGACGGTGGAGGCGGTGCCGCGCGGCTTCCGGCTCGGCACGATCGTGCACTTCCACAACCGCGTCGGCCCGGCCTACTTCGCGCTGATCAAGCCGTTCCACCACCTGGTGATCCGGGGGATGCTCAAGGCCGGTGCCGCTCGGCCAGCATGAGCTGCATCCACGCGGCGATCGACTGCGCGTCGGTGATTTCGCCGGTGACGATCATCTTGTCGATGTCCTCGCGCGCGAACCACGCGCTGCGCATGTCCTGCTCTTCGTGCTCGCGCTCCGGCTCGCCTTCGGTGATGTCCGTGGCGAGGAACACCCAGCCGCGCTGGCTGCTCATGCCGGCCGCGACGTCGAGCTTGCCGAGCGGGACCATCGAGCCCGCGCGCAGGCCTGTCTCCTCGCGCAGTTCCCGCGCGGCGAGCTCGCCCGGCGGCACGTCGGCCAGGTCCGGCGCGGTGCCCTGCGGGAACTCCCAGCGCCGCTGCCCGAGCGGGTAGCGGAACTGCTCGACCAGCCGGAACCGGTCGCCGTCCCGGGCGATGACCAGCGCGTAGGTCGGCTTGTCGATCACGCCGTAGATGCCCGCCGAGCCGTCGAGGCGGCGGATTTCGTCCTCCCGCACGGTCATCCAGTTGTTCCGGTACACCTCGCGGGACGCGACACGCTGAATGGGGTCCACGCGCCCAGTATCACCGACCCTGTCCTACCCTCCTCGGGTGCGTCTCGTGATCGCGCGGTGCCAGGTCGACTACGCCGGCCGGCTGACCGCCCACCTGCCGATGGCCACCCGCCTGCTGCTCGTCAAGTCCGACGGCTCGGTGTCGGTGCACTCCGACGACCGTGCGTACAAGCCGTTGAACTGGATGAGCCCGCCGTGCTGGCTCATCGAGGACGGCAAGCTCTGGATCGTGGAGAACAAGCAGGGCGAGAAGCTGGTGATCTCGATCGAAGAGGTCTTCCACGACTACTCCCAGGCCCTCGGCGCGGAACCGGGACTGCAGAAGGACGGCGTCGAAGCGCACCTGCAGGAACTGCTGGCCGAGCACATCAAGACCCTCGGCGACGGCTACACGCTGGTCCGCCGCGAATTCCCGACGGCGATCGGCCCGGTCGACATCATGGCCCGCGACGCCGATGGCCGCTCGGTCGCGGTCGAGATCAAGCGCCGCGGCGAAATCGACGGCGTCGAGCAGCTCACGCGGTACCTGGAACTGCTCAACCGCGACCCGCTGCTGGCCCCGGTGCAGGGCGTGTTCGCGGCCCAGATCATCAAGCCGCAGGCCCGCACGCTGGCCGAGGACCGCGGGATCCGCTGCCTGACCCTGGACTACGACGAACTCCGCGGCATCGAGTCCGACGAATTCCGGCTGTTCTGAGTGTCCGACGTGTCCGACGTGGAGCCCGGCCGGTACGTCCACCACAAGGGCGGCGAGTACGAGGTGCTCGGCGTGGCCCGGCACAGCGAAACCGAAGAGGAACTGGTCGTGTACCGCGCGCTGTACGGCGAGCGGGGCCTGTGGGTGCGCCCGGCGGCGATGTTCGCGGAGACGGTCGGGACGCCCGGCGGCCGGGTGCCGCGCTTCCGCCGTGTGACGGACTGACCCGCGCCGGTGAAAAAATCGCCCGCCGGGCTGCCCGGACGGGCGGATCTCGGGGCCGATACCGAATCGATGCGGAAACAGGTGTATCTGATTCGATGATTATTCCTCCGCCAGGAAATCATTGACCCGATAGCGGCCCGAGTGGTCAGCGGATACTTTTTCACCGCGATTCCTGCGCTGTTCGGGTGAGTTCGGGATCTTATTCGGCCGTGCCGTGCCACACTCGATTCGAGGGGTTCCGCCGGTGCGTCCGGTGTGGCCGGAGGGTGGTGCGCTCGGCCGTCTTTTCTTCGTCGTGCCCAACGTCGTTGTCCGCCTTCGAGCTCGTGTGTGCGCGCCAGCCGGCCGGTGTGCGCGCTTTTTCGCCTGCACGGAGGAGGAAGTCATGCGTTATCGCCCACTCGGTTCCGATCCGGCCGACCCGCGTCTGGGCCGGTTCATTCCGGACGACTGGCGGCACGTCGAAAGGTATCCGCTCGGTGCGCTGGCCGAGGAAGACCGCCCCACCCGCTCGCCCGTCGTGATCGGCGTCAACTGGTACTCGGCGTTCGACACCCCGGAACAGGACGAAACCTCCGGCGAGTTCTTCATCGCGAAGGCCGGGGTCGCGCAGCTCGGCCGGATCCGCGGCGGCCACTGCGTCTGCCTCGAACCGGGTGGTACCCCGGACACCGACGCCTACTACGCGTTCTACGACCAGGGGCACGAAGGCGCCTGCGTCGGCTTCGGCTGGTCACGGTGCATGTCGCTGTTCAACGGCAGCGAGTACGCGGCCCGCTGGCTCTGGGACGCGGCCAAGAAGCGCGACGAGTGGCCCGAGACCAACCCGGGCGACGAGAACGGCACGTCGGTCCGGGCCGCGGCCGAGGTCCTCAAGGAAACCGGGCACGTCCTGTGGGACGACTCGTACGCGAACGACGACTGGCAGGCGCGGGAGAAGTACACCCCCGAGGCCAAACAGGGCATCAAGGCGTTCCGCTGGGCGAAGTCGGTCGACGACGTGCATTCCGTGCTCGCCAACCCGCGGGCCGACGAGCTCGGCGCGGTGCCGATCCTCAACTCGTGGGGCCCGGGCTTCCCGCACCGGACCTACCTGCCCGACGCGGTGCTCGCCAAGCTGATCGACGAAGAGGGCGAGATCGCGGTCCCGACCGACCGCTGACCCCGGCCGCTCCCGCGGCGCGTGACGAAGGCGCGTTTCCCCTGGTGAAAGCCGGGGGAGGCGCGCCTTCTGGCCATTGTGGACACGTCAACGTGCCGACCCTGAATCCATGCAGTACTGTCCGGATCCGACAGGGTGCTGGTGATTCCTGTCGGATCTTGTCCTGTCTCGAAGAGGAACTGCCGGAGGTGGGTCGGGTGCTCGTCCTAGCCGATGCGAACCTGCGACTCGACGCGAGCGTGATCGACTACATCGAGTTGGCGTTCTACTTCGTGCTCGTGCTCGGCATCGGGTACCTGGCGCGGCGGCAGGTGTCGAGCAGCCTCGACTTCTTCCTGTCCGGCCGGTCGCTGCCCGCCTGGGTCACCGGCCTCGCGTTCATCTCGGCGAACCTCGGCGCGGTCGAAGTGATGGGCATGTCGGCGAACGGGGCCAAGTACGGCCTGCCGACCGTGCACTACTTCTGGATCGGCGCCATCCCGGCGATGCTGTTCCTCGGCATCGTGATGATGCCGTTCTACTACGGCTCGAAGGTCCGCAGCGTCCCCGAGTTCATGCGCCGGCGCTTCGGCAAGCCGGCCCACCTGGTCAACGGCGTCAGCTTCGCCGCGGCCCAGATCCTCATCGCGGGCGCGAACCTCTTCCTCCTGGCCAGCGTCGTCAAGCTGCTCCTCGGCTGGCCGCTGTGGGTGTCCATCGTCGTCGCCGCCGCGATCGTGCTCTCCTACACCGCGCTCGGCGGCCTTTCCGCCGCGATCTACAACGAGGTCCTGCAGTTCTTCGTCATCGTCATCGCCCTGGTGCCGCTGACGATCATCGGCCTGGTCAAGGTCGGCGGCTGGCAGGGGCTGGTCCAGAAGGTCACCAACAGCCCGGGCGGGTCGGCGCAGCTGCACTCCTGGCCCGGTGACAACCTGACCGGCTTCGGCAACAACATCCTGTCGATCCTCGGCATCGTGTTCGGCCTCGGGTTCGTGCTCTCCTTCGGGTACTGGACGACGAACTTCGTCGAGGTCCAGCGTGCGATGGCGTCGAAGAGCATGTCGGCCGCGCGGCGCACGCCGATCATCGGCGCGTTCCCGAAGATGCTGGTCCCGTTCATCGTGATCATCCCCGGCATGATCGCCGCGGTCACCGTGTCCGAGTACGTGAAGGACAAGCAGGTGCTGCTCGACGGCGGCACCGCCGAAAGCGGCGTCACGTTCAACAACGCGCTCCTGCTGCTGATGCGCGACCTGCTGCCGAACGGCATGCTCGGCATCGCCATCGCCGGCCTGCTCGCCTCGTTCATGGCCGGCATGGCGGCCAACCTGAGCTCGTTCAACACGGTCTTCACCTACGACATCTGGCAGACCTACGTCCAGAAGGAAAAGCCGGACCACTACTACCTGAACCTGGGCCGGATCGTGACGTCGGCCGGCACGATCCTGGCGATCGGCACGGCGTTCATCGCGTCGCAGTCCAGCAACATCCTGGACTACCTGCAGGACCTGTTCTCGTTCTTCAACGCGCCGCTGTTCGCGACGTTCATCCTCGGCATGTTCTGGAAGCGGATGACCCCGCACGCCGGCTGGAGCGGCCTGGTGCTCGGGACCGCGTCCGCGATCACCGTCTGGGCCCTGTCGAAGGCCGGGGTGCTGGGCCTGACCGGCCAGGGCATCAGCTTCGTCGCCGCGGGGACCGCGTTCGTCGTCGACATCGTGGTGAGCGTCGCCGTCTCGCTGGCGACCCGGCCGAAGGCGGACGAGGAGCTGGTCGGCCTCGTCTACTCGCTGACGCCGAAGGAAACCCGGCAGCACGATTCGACCGGCGAGAACGCGGGCTGGTACCGCAAGCCGGGCCTGCTCGCGGGCATCGTGCTCGTCCTGACCATCGCCCTGAACGCCATTTTCTAGGAGGCCGGAATGGCTACCGAGTCGCAGCCGCGCGCGCACAAGGCCGGCGCCTTCGACATCCGGCTGATCATCGCCCTGCTGATCGGCGTCTACGGCGTCATCCTCACCGTCATGGGGATCGGCTTCACCTCCGACGACGACCTCAAGAAGGCCGCCGACGTCAACATCAACCTGTGGGCCGGGATCGGCATGCTGGTGGTGGCCGCGCTGTTCGTCACCTGGGCCCTGGTCCGGCCGCTCGTCGTGCCCACGGAGACCGAGAGCGACGACACAGCGGCCGTCGCCGGCGAATAAGCGGGTTGTCCGGACAGCGGCGCGCACCGGCCGCTACCGTGCTCGGCGTGTTCCCAGACGTCCGGCACCGCCGGTTCCCGAAGCTGTTCCTGCTGGTCACCGCCCTCGTGCTGCCCCTGACGGCGTGCGGGCAGGACCTCGGCAAGTCCAACTTCGCCCGGACGACGGTGCCCGCGGCGGCCGGCTCCGGCCAGGTCGCCGACGGCCCGATCACCGACGCCGCGGTGGCGGCGAACGTGCTCCGCACCGTCCAGCCGTGCCAGTTCCTGGCCAAGGACGCCCTCGGGGCGCTGGGCCTCGGCACGGTCGAGGACGACCCGTCGCCGTCGTCGATCGCCTTCGACACCTGCCGCAACAAGGTGAAGGACCCGGGCGGCAAGGAGATCCGGCTCGAGCTCGAGATCGGCAGCACCGTGGTGCCGCGGGCGGACAAGACGACCGGCGCGGTCGGCGGGCTGCCGCTGCGCGTGAACAAGACCGGGGACACCGACTGCACCGTGGCCGTGATGACGGCGTTGAACCCGGACGTGGGACTCGAGGTGACCGTCACCTACGCGGGTGACGATCCCTGCCGTCCGGGGCAGACGTTCGCCGAGGCCGTCGTCCAGAAGCTGCACAACTCGCCGGAGAAGTACTCGACGCCGCCGGGGACCGTGCTGACCGTGGATCCGTGCGCGATGGCCGACGCGGCGGCCGTGACCGCCGCCGTGCCGGCGGCGAAGGCGGCGCCCTCGGGCCTGCACTCGTGCGAGTGGAAGGACCGGGGCCCGTCGGTGACGGTCGGGTTCCTGCCGGGCCTGCCCCCGCTCGTCGGCGACGGTTACTCCAAGGTGGACCTCGGCAACGGCGTGACCGCGTTCCAGAAGCCGCAGACCGGGGGTTCGGCGCGGTGCAAGGTCCAGTGGCAGCACCGGCCGTGGCAGGGCGACGACGTCGAACTGGCCCAGGTGGACTACCAGGGTTATGACGACAACGACGCCGATCCGTGCGGCAAGGCGGTGACCGTCGCGAAGAACGTGGTCACCAAGCTCCCTAAGCCTTGATCTGGCGGCCGGCCCCGCGGCGAGGTAGGAAGGGGACACCCCACCCGCCGATGTGCCGGAGGCTGCCGTGAAGAAGATCATCAACGATCCGGCGAACGTGGTTGCCGAGTCGCTGCGGGGGCTCGCCGCCGCGCACGCCGACGTCCTTCGCGTCCAGTACGACCCGGATGTCGTAATCAGAGCCGACGCGCCGGTGGCGGGCAAGGTCGCCGTCATCTCCGGCGGTGGGTCCGGGCACGAGCCGCTGCACGGCGGCTTCGTCGGCCGGGGCATGCTGGCCGCCGCCGTGCCCGGTGCGGTGTTCACCTCGCCGACGCCCGACGCCGTCCAGGCCGCGGTCACCGCCACCACCGGCGAAGCGGGCGCCCTGCTCATCGTGAAGAACTACACCGGCGACGTGCTGAATTTCGAGACGGCCGCCGAGCTGGCCGCGGCCGAGGGCCTCGAGGTGCGCAGCGTCGTGATCGACGACGACGTCGCGGTCAAGGACTCGACGTACACCGCGGGCCGGCGCGGGGTCGGCGGGACCGTGTTGCTGGAGAAGATCACCGGCGCCGCCGCCGAGCGCGGCGACTCGCTCGACGCCGTGACCGCATTGGCACAGAAGGTGATCGGCCAGGTCCGGTCGATCGGCGTCGCGCTCACCGCACCGACCGTGCCGCACGCCGGCACCCCGAGCTTCGACCTGGCCGAGGACGAGATCGAGTTCGGCATCGGCATCCACGGCGAACCCGGCCGCGAGCGGATCCCGGCCGAGCCGGCCGACGCACTGGTGGCGCGGCTGGTCGAGGCGGTCGTCTCGGACCTGCCGTTCGCCTCGGGCGACCGCGTGCTGCTGTTCACCAACTCGATGGGCGGCACCCCGCTCGTCGAGCTCTACCTCGCCCACGGCATCGCCGAGCGGCTGCTGGCCGACCGGGGGATCGTGGTCGAGCGCCGGCTGGTCGGCCCGTACATCACCAGCCTCGAGATGCAGGGGATGAGCCTGACGTTGCTCAAACTGGACGACGAGCTGACCGAGCTGTGGGACGCCCCGGTCAACACCGCGGCGCTGCGGTGGGGGCTCTGATGGCCTGCACGGCCGACGGGGTCGCGGCGGCGGTGCGCGCCGCCGCGGCGGTGGTCGCCGAGCACCGCGTGGAGCTGATCGACCTCGACCGCGCGATCGGCGACGGCGACCACGGCGAGAACCTCAACCGCGGCTTCGCGGCCGTCGTGGCGGCGCTCGATTCCGCGGTGCCGGACACCCCGGGCGGGGTGCTGAAGCTCGTCGCGACGACGTTGATCTCCAAGGTCGGCGGGGCCGCGGGCCCGTTGTACGGCACGGCTTTCCTGCGCGCGTCGGCCAAGCTCGGGGCCGGTGCCACCCTCGACGTCCCGGCGCTGGTGGACGCGCTGCGCGCCGGCCTCGAAGGCGTCCAGGCCCGCGGCAAGGCCGTGGGCGGGGACGCGACCATGGTCGACGCCCTGATCCCGGCGGTGTCGGCGGCGGAAAAGGCGGCCGCGGACGGCGGGGACGCCGTCGCGGTGCTGACCGCGGCCGCCGACGCGGCTGACGCCGGCGCGGAGTCCACTGTGGACCTGGTGCCGCGGAAGGGCCGGGCGTCCTACCTCGGCGAGCGGGCCGTGGGGCACCTGGACCCCGGCGCCCGGTCGTCGGCGCTGCTGCTTCGGGCGTTCGCGGAGGCCGCCCGGTGAGCGTCGGAATCGTACTCGTGTCGCACAGCGCGAAGCTCGCCGAAGGACTGGCCGAGCTGGCCGCCCAGATGGCGCCGGACGTCACCATCGTGCCGGCGGGCGGCCTGGCCGACGGCTCGATCGGCACGGACTACGACGAGGTCGTCGCGGCCACCCAGCGCGCCGACCACGGCGACGGCGTCGTGCTGCTCTACGACCTCGGCAGCGCGCAGATGACCGCCGAGCTGGCGGTCGAGTCGCTGGCCGACCCCTCGGCCGCGATCGTCGCGGACGGCCCGCTGGTCGAGGGCGCGATCGCGGCGGCGGTCGCGGCGCAGGCCGGCCAGGACCGCAAGGCGGTGGCGGAGGCGGCCGCGACGGCCGGGATCCCCGAGGACCTGGCGCCGGCCGAGGCCACCGGCGACGGTGCCGAACTCGAGCTGGAGCTGCGCAACGAGGTCGGATTGCACGCCCGGCCGGCCGGCTTGCTGGTGCGCACGCTGAGCGCGTTCGACGCCGACGTCACCGTGCGGCTGGGCGAGCAGGAGGCCGACGGCCACAGCGTGCTGGGCCTCATGTCGCTCGGCGCGCGCCAGGGCGACCGGATCCTCGTGCGGGCGCGCGGGCCACAGGCCGCTGCCGCCCTGGAGAAGGTGAAGGAGCTGGTGGACGGCAATTTCGGCGAGTGAAGCGGCCGTCGCCGACCGGGTGACTTGCGCGGTACTGACTCGATTCCGTCTGGGCTTCCGGTGGTACCGCGTGGCACTATCGAGGCCAATTACCAGCGAGTAACATCTCTGGAGGCCTCGATGGCGCGGGAAATCTCGACGGTCGGTGTGGTCGGCCTGGGCACCATGGGCTCCGGAATCGCCGAAGTGCTCGCGCGCAGCGGGCTCGACGTCGTCACGGTCGAACTCGACGAGGCTGGCGTCGCCCGGGGTCGCGGTCACCTCGAGCACTCCACCGAGCGGGCGCTCTCCGGTGGCAAGCTGGACGCGGCCGGGCGAGCCGCGCTGCTGGGCCGGATCCGCTACGGCACGTCGCTGTCGGATCTGTCCGAAGTGGACCTGGTGGTCGAGGCGATCCCGGAGAGCCTGGCGGCGAAGGCCGACGTCTTCACCGAGCTGGACAAGATCACCCGGCCCGAGGTCGTCTTCGCGTCCAACACCTCGTCGCTGTCGATCACCGAGATCGGCGTGCACACCACGCGTCCCGGCAAGGTCGTCGGGATGCACTTCTTCAACCCGGCGCCGGTGCAGAAGCTCGTCGAGATCGTGAAGACGGTGGTGACCGAGCCGGACGTGGTCGCCGAAGTCGTCGAGTTCGCCGAGCGGCTGGGCAAGGTGCCGGTGGTGATCGGCGACCGGGCCGGGTTCATCGCCAACGCGCTGCTGTTCGGCTACCTCAACCACGCCGTGCGGATGTACGAGCAGCGTTACGCCACGCGCGAGGACCTCGACGCCGCGATGCGCTTCGGCTGCGGCTACCCGATGGGCCCGCTCGCGCTGCTCGACCTGATCGGGCTGGACACCGCGAACGAAATCCTCGACACGATGTACCACCAGTCCCGCAACCGCCTGCACGCGCCCGCGCCGCTGCTCAAGCAGATGATCACGGCGGGCCTGCTCGGCCGCAAGACCGGCCGGGGCTTCTACACCTACGACGGCCCGGACTCACCCAACGTGGTGCCCGCCGCGAGCGTGTCCACAGTGGAGGGTGTCCCGCCGCGGCCGGTGGCGCGGGTGGGCGTGGTCGGGACGGGCACGATGGCCACCGGCATCGCGGAGGTGTTCGCCAAGCGCGGCCTCGACGTCGTGCTGCGGGCGCGGAGCCTGGAGAAGGCGCAGGCGTCGGTGGCTCGCGTCAAGAAGTCGCTCGACAAGGCCGTGGTTCGCGGCAAGCTGTCCGAAGAGGACGGTGCTGCCGCCCTGGCCCGGATCACGCCGGTCACCGACTTCGAGGCGCTGGCCGACGTCGACCTGGTCATCGAGGCGGTGGCCGAGGAGCTGCCGGTGAAGCAGGCGGTGTTCGCGGCGCTCGACGAGGTGGTCCGCCCGGGCGCGGTCCTGGCGACGACGACGTCCTCGCTGCCGGTGATCGAGTGCGCGGCCTCGACGTCCCGGCCGTCCGATGTGGTCGGTCTGCACTTCTTCAACCCGGCCCCGGTGATGAAGCTGGTCGAGGTGGTCTCGACGATCGCGACGGCCCCGGACGTGGTGGCGACGGCGAGCGCGGTCTGCGCCACGGTGGGCAAGCACGCGGTGCACTGCGGCGACCGCGCGGGGTTCATCGTCAACGCGCTGTTGTTCCCGTACCTCAACGACGCGGTGAAGATGCTGGAGGCCCACTACGCGGGCGCGGACGACATCGACACGGCCATGAAGGTCGGCTGCGGCCTGCCGATGGGCCCGTTCGAGCTGCTGGACGTCGTCGGCCTGGACGTTTCCCTGGCCATCCAGCGGACGCTGTACAACGAGTTCCGCGAGGAGGGCTTCGCGCCGGCGCCGCTGCTGGAGCACCTCGTGACAGCCGGGCGGCTGGGCCGGAAGACAGGGAAAGGCTTCAAGGACTACTGATCAGCGCTCGGTCACCTCGCCGAGAACCGGTTTCACGTCCAGGACCGGCGTGCCGTCGATCGCTTCCAGGCCGGTGACCGTGAGCGTGCCACCCTCGACCGCCGTCACCGTGACCGTGTGGAGGCCGATCGGGTTCGGGCGATCCGGGGAGCGCGTCGAGAACACGCCCTGCCGCGGGCGGCCCGGGTCGCTGCGCGGGTGGACCGCCTGGACGTCGCGGTCCGCTGCGTGCAGCCAGGTCAGCAGCACCAGGCGATCTCCCGGGCGGAGGTCGGCCGCCGCGGGGTGGAACTGCGGGTCGAACACCACGCGGGCCGGTGGTGCGCCCTCGTCGCCCTGCTTCGGGGCGGTCGCGAGGTCGGTCAGGGGCGACTCCACCCGGGCCACCGGCCGCACGTGGTAGCCCGTCACTTGTAGTAGCCCTCGACCGGTACGCGTGCCTCGTCGAACAGCGCCGGACCCGCCAGCTCGGGGCCGCCCCAGGTGAGCGGCGGGCGCAGCGTGAGGAACTGGTCCGTCGACAGCGCGTAGACGACCCGGCCGAGCCCGGACCGCTCGATCGCGCCGGTGCACATGCCGCACGGCTGGGTGCTGGTGAACATGGTCGTGGCCGCCGCGGTTTCCGGGTCCAGGTGCTGCGCCGCCCAGCGGGCCAGTTTCAGCTCCGGGTGGGCCGTGATGTCGTTGTCCGTCAACGAGGTGTTGCGGTCCTCGGCCAGGATGGTGCCGTCGGCGTCGGCCAGCAGGGAGCCGAACGGCGGATTGCCGTGCTCCTCGCGCGCCTCACGGGCCAGCTCGATCGCCCGCCGCAGCAGGGCTTCTTCGGTGTCCTTCACCGGTTCTCCTTCCAGGATGCGGCCACCGCCGCGAGGTCCCGCCACGCCACCTCCGGGTGGAGGGTCTCGGCGGGGTCCGAGTCGAACGGGTCGAGCACGACGGTGTCCGCGCCCAGGGTTTGCAGCTGCGCCAGGTCGTCGAGGACCTGCTCGAGCGTGCCTTCGCCGGCCCGCCGGTCCGGCCCGGTCACCGCGGTTTCGGTCACCCGCAGCAGGATCCGGGGCGCGAACGCGGGCACCGGCCGGTCGCCGGCCAGCTTTTCCAGGCGGGCCAAGCCTTCCCGGAACCCGGCCGGCGTCAGCCGCAGCGGGTGCCACGCGTCGCCGAGCTCCACCGCGCGGCGCAGCCCGGCGTCGCTGTGCCCGCCGAGCCAGAGCGGGATCGGGCCCGCGCGGTAGTCGTCGTGCCCGGCCCATGCGGCCCGGATCGCCCGCAGGTGTTCGGTGGTGAGCTTCCCGCGCTGCTCGAACGGCACGCCCAGCGCCTCGAACTCCTGCTTCGCCCAGCCGATCCCGGCGCCGAGCACGAGCCGGCCGCCGCTGAGCGCGTCGAGGTTCGCCGCCATCCGCGCCACCAGCAGGGGATGCCGGTACGGCACCACCAGCACCGTGGTGCCCAGCCGCACCCGCTGCGTCACCCCGGCCAGCCAGGACAACGTCGTGAACGGTTCGTAGAACGGCGCCGGGTACTGCCCGGCGACGTCGGGCGTGATGGCGACGTGGTCGGACACCATCAGCAGGTCGAAGCCGAGCCCCTCGACCGTCTGCGCCCAGGCGCGCAGCACACCCGGATCCGTGCCGGGCCCGAAGTTGGGGACGTTCACGCCGATCTTCACGCCGCAAAGGCTATCGACGTCCGGCCCGGATCCGGAAGGGAACGATCACGGCGTTCGGCCGCTCCGGCCGTGGATCCCACGGTATCTTCGGCCCATGACCGAGAGTCTCGATCCGACGGACTGGGCCATCCTGGCCGAGCTCCAGGCCGACGCCCGGTTGCCCCTCACCGAGCTGGGCCGCCGCGTGAACCTCAGCGCGTCCGCGGCGACCGAGCGGCTCCGGCGGCTCGAAGCGGCTGGCGTGATCACCGGCTACCGCGCGGAGATCGACCTCGCCGAGGTCGGCTACCCGGTGCTCGCCGTGGTCCGGCTCAAGTACCCGGGCAGCCGGCACGAGCCGTTGCACAAGCTGCTCCGCGAGCGCTCGGAGATCCTCGAGTGCCTGCGCACCACCGGCGACGACTGCTACACGCTCAAGATCGCCGCCGCGTCGATGGCCCACCTCGAGCGGACGGTGGACGAGCTGTGCCAGTTCGGCAGCACGACGACGAACCTCGTCTACCGCCAGACCTTGCCCTACCGCGGCCCCCGGGAGCCCGCCCGTGACCTCGATTCCTGACCGCGTCCTCGTCTACGGCGTGACCGGTTCGGGCAAGTCGACGCTCGCGGCCCGGATCGCCGAGCGGACCGGCCTGCCCTACCACCCGGTGGACGACCTCACCTGGGAGCCGGGCTGGGTCCCGGTCCCCGACGACGAGCAGCGCCGCCGGCTCGCCGAGGTCTGCGCGGGCGAACGCTGGGTCATCGACTCCGCCTACTCGAAGTGGATGGAATTCGCCCTTGCCCGCACGCAGCTCGTCGTCGGCCTCGACTACCCGCGCTGGCTCTCGCTGGGCCGCCTGCTGCGCCGGACGGCCGTGCGCTCCCTGACCCGCGAACGGATCTGCAACGGCAACGTCGAATCGTTCCGCCAGATGTTCTCCGCGGACTCGATCATCCGCTGGCACTTCACCTCGTTCGCCCGCAAGCGCCGGCGCATCCGGACCTGGGCGGCGGACCCGGACGGCCCCGCCGTCGTCCGGATGACGTCCCCGCGCGAGACGCGCCGCTGGCTCGAGACGCTCTGACGTCAGGCACCCGGCGGCAGCAGCGGGCCGCCGCTCCAGTGCTGGAACACCAGGTTGGTGTGGACGCGGGCGACCTCGTCGCGGGCGGTCAGCTCGTCGAGCACCAGGCGTTGCAGCTCGGCCGCCGAGCTGGTCGCGACGTGCGCGAGGAAGTCGTCCGGCCCGGTCAGGTGGTAGACCGCGCGCACCTCCGGCAGCGACAGCAGGTGCTCGACGAACGGGTCGACCAGCGGCCGCCGGTGCGGGCGGACCTGGACGAACAGGAACGCCTCCAGCGGACGCCCCAGCTTGGCCGCATCGACCGACGCGTGTTGGCCGGTGATGACGCCGGTGTCCCGCAGCCGTGCGACGCGGTCCAGGCACGTCGACGGCGCGATGCCGACCGCGGCCGCCAGGTCCTTGTTCGTGATCCGGGCATCGTTCTGCAGCAGCCGCAGAATTTCGAGATCGACCGGACTCAGTTCGACGGAAGCGGACATCGCCGAATGATATCCGAGACGGTTGCCCTTGGTCCGGGGAAAGCTCGACCATGCTGGCATGACCTCCTCGCTGCGCACGCGAGCCGTCCACGCCGGCCGTGACGACCTCACGGACCTCGGCGTGCACGCCGCTCCGCTCGACCTGTCCACGACCTACCCGTCCCGGGACAGCGCCGCCGAAGCCGCCCGGATCGACGCCTTCGCCGCCGGCGCCGAGCTCGACGGCCCGCCGATCTACGGCCGGGTCGGCAACCCGACCGTCGAACGGTTCGAGCGGGCACTCGCCGAACTCGAGGGCTTCGAGCACGGCGTCGCGTTCGCCAGCGGCATGGCCGCCGTCTCGGCCTGCCTGCTTTCCGCGGTGGCGCAGGGGAAACGGCACGTCGTCGCGGTCCGGCCGCTGTACGGCTGCAGCGACCACCTGCTCGAGTCGGGCCTGCTCGGCACCGAGGTGACGTGGGCCGCGCCGGACGCCGTCACCGCGGCGCTGCGGCCGGACACCGGGCTGGTGTTCGTCGAGACGCCGGCGAACCCGACGCTGGCCGAGGCCGACATCGCCGCGCTGGCCCGTGCCTGCGGTGAGGTGCCGCTCCTGGTGGACAACACGTTCGCCACCCCGGTCCTGCAGCGCCCCGGCCACCACGGCGCCCGGATCGTCCTGCACAGCGCGACGAAGTTCCTCGGCGGCCACGGCGACGTGATGGGCGGGATCGTCGCGTGCGGCGCCGAAGAAGCCGCGCGCCTGCGCCAGATCCGCTTCGCCACCGGCGGCGTGCTGCACCCGCTCGCCGGATACCTGTTGCTGCGCGGGCTTTCGACGCTTCCGCTGCGCGTCAACGCCGCCTCCGCGACGGCGGCGACGCTCGCCTCACGCCTCGGCGAGCACCCGGCCGTGACCGCCGTCCACTACCCGCGGATCGGCGGACCGCTGGTGGCGTTCGAGGTCGACGGCGACCCGCACGCCCTGATCGGCGCGGTCCGGCTGATCACCCCGGCCGTCAGCCTCGGCAGCGTCGACACGCTGATCCAGCACCCGGGTTCGATCAGCCACCGGATCGTCGACGAGGGCGACCGCCACGACGCCGGCGTCTCCGACCAGCTGATCCGGCTTTCGGCCGGGCTCGAGGACGTCGAGGACCTGTGGGCCGACCTGGAGCAGGCGCTGAAGGCCCTTTAGCCGCAGCAGCCGCCACCACAGCAGCCACCGCCGCCGCCGGACGGGGCCGCGGGACCGCTCGCGGCCCCGGTCAGCGCGACGGTGGTGAGCAGCTTGACGGTGTCGCCGTGCCCCTCCGGGCAGGTGGCCGGCGCGCCGGATTCGCTCATCGGGCGCAGGAGTTCGAACGTCTCGGTGCACTCGCGGCAGCGGTAGGCGTAGGTCGGCATGGGCGTGATTATCGCCGGACGCGCCCGCGGTGGCCATCCCCGGGCCTCGCCGATCAGTGGGAAGCTGGGCGCGTGCAGCCGCCTCCGCTCGCCGACGTCCCGCACCTCGGCCAGGTCGTCCCGTCCCTGCTCGCCGCGCTCGGCGTGCCCGGCTGCGCGAACACGCTGACGTTGCCGGAGGCGCGCAGTGCCGGCGTCCTGCTCGTCGACGGGCTCGGCTGGGAGCTGCTCGCCGAGCACGCCGCGGACGCCCCGGTGCTGGCCGAGCTGGCGCGCGAGCCGCTGCGCGTCGGCTTCCCGTCGACGACGGCCGCCGGCGTCGCGGCCATCGGCACCGGGCTCGCGTCGGGCGAGCACGGCATGGTCGGCTACACCTTCGAGATACCGGGCACCGGCGTGCTCAACGCGTTGCGCTGGTGCAGTCACGAGGACGGCAGCGACCTGCGCGGCGCGCTCCCGCCCCGCGAGGTGCAGCCCCTGCCGACGACGTTCGAGCGGGCCGCCGCGGCCGGGATCGACGCCGCGGTGGTGTCTTCGGCCAAGTTCCGCGACACGGCCCTGACCCTGGCCACCCAGAGCGGGGCGCAGTACGCCGGGGTGCACGCGCTGGGCGACCTCGCCGCGCGGACGTTGTCGGTGCTCGGCGGGCGGGCGTTCTGCTACGCCTACCACAGCGAACTCGACCTGCTCGGCCACGTCCACGGCCCCGGTTCGGCCGCCTGGCGGATGCAGCTGCGGCAGGTCGACCGGCTGGTCGAGTCCCTTGTGGACGGTCTGCCGCCCGGCGCGCTGCTGGCGGTGGTGGCCGACCACGGGATGGTGGCCGTCGACGACAAGCTCGACCTCGAAGACGAGCCCGGCCTGCTGTCCGGCGTCCGGACGTTCGGGGGCGAGGTGCGGGCCCGGCACGTCTACACCGAACCGGGTGCGGCCGCGGACGTCCTCGCGGCCTGGCGGGCGGTGCTGGGCGAGCGGGCCTGGGTGCGCTCGCGGGAGGAGGCCGTGGCCGAGGGCTGGTTCGGGCACACGGTCAGCGACCGGGTGCTGCCGCGCATCGGGGACGTCGTCGCCGCGGCCCGCGGCCGGTTCGGGATGGTGCGCGGGCTCGCGGAAGCCGTCGAGACGTCGCTGATCGGGCAGCACGGCTCGCTGACCACCGCCGAACAGCTCGTGCCGCTGGCGCTCGCCCAGGGCTGACCCGCGTTCCTCGAACGTGCCCCGGCGGGAACTTTCGCCGTTCCGGTGCCGACCTGTCCACTGCGTACCGGACTGACGGGAGTGGGCGGAATGAGCGTGCTGGACGGGATCGGGGTCGTCGGGGCGGGCGGCGAAGGACGGGCCGTGGCGGCTTACCTCGCCGCGCGGGAGCTGCCCGTGCACCTGTACACGCGGGATCCCCGGGCCGTGGGGGAGGTCGCGCGCCGTCGCGAGATCGTCGCGCACGGGGTGCTCGACGGGCGGTTCCCGGTCCGGGAGGTGACCGCGGACCCGGCCGGGCTGGCCGCGCGGGCCGTCGTCCTGGTCGCCACCGTGACCACGGCCTATCCGGAGGTCGCCGCCCGGCTCGCGCCGCACCTGCGTCCGGGGCAGGTCGTGGTGCTGTTCTCCGGCAAGCTTTGCGGGAGTGTCGAGTTCGCCCACGCGCTCGCCGCCGCGGGGGCACCGGACGTCGACGTCGTGGAGACCGACGCCCTGTTCGCCGCGCGGCCGTCCGGGACCGGCGGGGTCACCGTGCTGGGCGTCAAGGGCTGGAACCTGATCTCCGGCTGCACCGAGGCCGCCGTCGGCCGGCACGCGGGGCTGCTGCGCGAGTGGTTCCCGATGCTGGAGGTCGCGCGCAACCCGGTGGAGCGGGGCCTGCACGACTTCGGGGCGGTCGCGCACGTGCCGATCGCGCTGGCCAACCTGGGCACGATCGACCGGGCGGAGGAACTGCTCTTCTACGTCGAAGGCGTTTCGCCGCGCACGGTCGCGTTGCTGGAGCGCACGGAGGCCGAGTTCGCCGCCGTCGCGCACGCCTACGGCGCGCGGCTGCTGCCCATGACGGAGGTGCTCGACCGGTACTACGGCTGCCCGGCCACGACGTTGCTCGACGCGTTGCGGACGGTGGAGCCGTACCGGACGATCGCCGCGCCGACCAGCCTCGACCACCGGTTCCTGACCGAGGACATCCGGTCCACGCTGGTGCCGCTGCAGGCACTGGCGCGGTGCGCGGGCGTCGCGACGCCGATGGTGGACGCGGCGATCACGATCATGTCGGTGCTCGGCGGCGAGGACTTCCGCCGGACGGGCCGGACCCTCCGCCGGCTCGGGTGGGACGGCCTCGGCCACGACGCGATCCTGGGGCGGCTGCGGTCCGGGGAGCGGGTGGCGGACCGGGCGGCCTGAGGCATCACACGTGATCGGAGGGGTATCACGCGTGATTGGGGGGGTCGGCACGCGTGCCTGGGGGGACGGTTCGCGTACTTGGAGGGTCGGTTCGCGTGCCTGGGGGGTCGGTTCGTGTGCGTGGAGGGTCGGCTTGGGGGGGCGGTTACGGTTTGGGGGTGCCACGACGCAACCGTCCCGGCCGCCGCTCGGACGGTGGGCCGCCGCCCGATCGGGAGCTCGGTGCCGCCACCGGGTGGGCCCGGGCCGAGGCCGGCGCCGACGGGGACTGGCTCGTGCGGACGGTCCCCGGCAGCCAGGCCACCAAGGTCTACCGCTGCCCCGGCTGCGACCACGAGATCCGGCCGGGGACACCGCACCTCGTCGTGTGGCCGGCCGACGAGACCGGCTCGGTCGCCGACCGTCGCCACTGGCACCGGGCCTGCTGGGAAGCCCGCGCCCGGCGGCGGCCGTCGCGCCGCTGGTGAGCCCGGCGTGGCTCGCCGGGATGGGCATCGGGCGTGTTGGGGGAGCACGCGGCCGTCGCGCCGCTGGTGAGCTTGGCCTGGCTCGCCGGCATTGGCATCGGGCGCGTTGGGGAGCACGCGCCCGGTGGCGGGCGATCCCTCCGGGCCGGTGCACGCGGTCCGGGCCCCCGGGCGCCGGTGGCGCCGGCCGCACCCTGCTCGGCCTCGCCTCGGCCGACCCCTCCGGGCCGGTGCACGCGGTCGGGTGCCCTGGCCGGCCTCTCCGGCGGGGTCGTATCCGGGAGGTGGTTCGCTCTGGAGTTGTCAAACAACCGCCCGGTCAGCGCCGGTAGTGTCTCGACATCGCGCCGTCGTACTGCTCCTCCGTGTACTCCGTGAAGCCCAGGCGCTCCGCCACCCTCAGGGATGGCTTGTTCGCGATGCTCACGCTCGCCAGCACCGGTACCGACGGCAGCTCCCGGGCACACCACGCCAAGACCGCCTGCCCGGCCTCGACCGCGTACCCCTTTCCCCACGCCGACGGGCGGAAGCGGTAGCCGAGGTTGAGGACCTTCTCGCCGTGGAACTCCCTCAGCCGCACTCCGCACATGCCGATCACCTCGGTGCCGCCGCGTTCCAGGACCGCGGGGTAGCCGAAGCCGTGCTCGGACCAGTGGGCCAGCCACTCCGAGAACATCGCCGACGCGCGTGGGACGTCGGGCGGGTCCGGGTGGAAGCGGTTGGTGCGCGGGTCCGTGTGGATGTCGACCATCGCCTGCCGATCCGCCTCGTGGAGCGGACGCAGCAGCAGCCGGCCGGTTTCGATGTCGGTGAACACATCGGCGAAGCTAGCGAGGGGGTCCGACAAAATGACGCGCATGACCGAACTGCCGCTGGTCCTCCTCCACGCCTTCCCGCTGGATTCCCGCATGTGGAACGCGGTGCGCGAGCCCCTCGCTTCACACCTTCGGGTGATCACCCCGGACCAGCGCGGGCTCGGCCGCTCGCCGCTGCCGGAGACCGATCGCGAACCGAGCCTCGAAGACGCCGCCCGCGATGTCGTCGCCCTGCTCGACCGGCTGGACCTGGACCGCGTCGTGCTCGGCGGCTGCTCGATGGGCGGCTACCTGGCCATGGCCGTGCTGCGGCTCGCGCCGGAGCGGGTCGGCGGGCTCGTGCTCATCGACACCAAGGCCACGCCCGACACGCCTGAGGCCGCGCAGACCCGGCTGGACGTCGTGACCCGCGTCGAAAATGAAGGAACCAAACCCTGGCTGGCCGAAGCCACCCTGCCCACCCTGCTGGCGGAATCGACGCGGGAACACCGCCCCGAGCTCGTCGAGACCGTCCGGGAGATCATCGAAAGCCAGCCGCCCGCCGGGATCTCGTGGACGGCGCTGGCGCTGCGGACCCGGCCGGACTCGCTGGACCTGCTGCGGGACTCGGAGCTCCCCGCGCTGGTCATCGTCGGCGAAGCGGACCCGATCACCCCGGTCGCGGCGGCGAGCGCGATGGCCGAGGTCATGGACGGCGCCACGCTCGTCGTGCTCCCGGAGGCCGGGCACCTGACCCCGCTCGAAGACCCCGCGGGCGTGGTCGAGGCGATCCTGTCCTGGTACCCGGCGACTCACGAGAAGTAGGCGTCGAGCGCCGAACGGGCCTCGGGCAGCCGGTGCGGGAACCGCATCGCGATGACGAACCGCCACACGACGGCGTAGAGGGCCCGCAGTTCCGTATAGGCGCGAAGCGCGTCTTCGGCGACGGAGGCCGGGTAGGCGTCGAGGTACTCCGGGCCACCTTGCGTGGTGAGGATGCCCAGGTCCCAGGCGAGCGGTCCGCGCCAGGTGTCCTCGAAGTCCAGCCAGCACGGGCCGGCGGGAGTGGCGATCAGGTTGCCGGGGTGCGCGTCGCCGTGCAGCGGCTGCGCGGCGGCGTCCGGCAACGCGGCCTCGACGCGCGAGAGCTCGGCGCCCAGCCGGGGGTCGAGGTCGTGCCGGCCGAGGATGCGCTCCAGATCGTCGAGCGGGCCGCGGCGGGGCAGCTCGCCCGGGTACTCGCGCAGGGCCGCGTGCACCTCGGCGAGCGACCGGGCGACGACTTCCGGGGCGTACCGGTGGTCCGGGTCGTGCGGGGTGTGGTGCCAGAGAGTGACCGGCAGTTCGTCGGCGAAATGGGGTCCGGCCGGGGGATCCGTGCTGGGTGAGACGACGCGCACACCACGTTCGGTGAGGAACCGCGACACGGCCACATCCCGCTCCTGCCAGGCCGGCCCGGACCGCGCCAGGCGGGTGGTGGCGGGCACCCTGGCCACCAGCGGACCCAGTCTCACCAGCACGTTCGACCGCTCGTGGAGCAGTTCGGGTTCGCGGTCGGGCAGGCCAAGCCGGGCGGTCACGGCCCGGGCCGCGCGCACCGCCGCGCGGGTGTAGTCATCGGCCACGCCCCGATCTTGCCAGCCGGTGCGCGCGACTGTCGGTAGCGAGGGCTACGATCCCCCTAAGCCGCCGGAACGGGCCCTCCCGGACCCCGGTGGCGCGACGATGACCACCACAAGGTTTCAGTGTTGGAGGCAGGAGTGACGGCCGTAGCCCCCAAGCCGATCGCGACGCGCCCGTATCCCGCGCGCGAGTCGGTCAAGGGTTCGTACCTGCTGCGGTTGTTCCGCACGACGGACCACAAGCAGATCGGGATCATGTACCTGGTCACGTCGTTCGCCTTCTTCATGGCGGGCGGCGCGATGGCCATGCTGATCCGCACCGAGCTGGCGCGGCCCGGGCAGCAGTTCCTCTCGCAGGAGCAGTACAACCAGCTGTTCACCATGCACGGCACGATCATGCTGCTGCTGTACGCGACCCCGATCCTCTTCGGCTTCGCGAACTTCGTGCTCCCGCTGCAGATCGGCTCGCCGGACGTCGCGTTCCCGCGGCTGAACGCGTTCTCGTACTGGCTGTACCTCTTCGGCGGCCTGATCGTGATCTCGGGCTTCCTGACCCCGGGTGGCGCCGCCGACTTCGGCTGGTTCGCCTACACCCCGCTGTCGGACGCGATCCACTCGCCGGGCGTCGGCGCGGACCTGTGGATCTCCGGCCTGGTCGTGTCCGGTCTGGGCACCATCCTCGGCGCGGTCAACATGATCACCACGGTGGTCTGCCTCCGCGCGCCGGGCATGACGATGTACCGGATGCCGATCTTCACCTGGAACATCCTGGTGACGTCGATCCTGATCCTGCTCGCCTTCCCGATCCTGACCGCGGCCCTGATGGGCCTGCTGGCGGACCGGCACCTCGGGGCACACGTCTTCGACCCCGAAAACGGCGGCGTGATCCTCTGGCAACACCTGTTCTGGTTCTTCGGCCATCCCGAGGTCTACATCGTCGCGCTACCGTTCTTCGGGATCGTGTCGGAGATCTTCCCGGTGTTCAGCCGGAAACCGCTGTTCGGCTACAAGAGCCTGGTCTGGGCGACGCTGGCCATCGCGGCGCTGTCGGTCGCGGTGTGGGCGCACCACATGTACGCCACCGGCGCCGTGCTGCTGCCGTTCTTCTCCTTCATGACGTTCCTGATCGCCGTCCCGACCGGCATCAAGTTCTTCAACTGGATCGGCACGATGTGGAAGGGCCAGCTGTCCTTCGAGACGCCGATGATCTTCTCGATGGGCTTCATCGTCACGTTCCTCTTCGGCGGCCTGACCGGCATCCTGCTGGCCGCGCCGGCGATCGACTTCCACGTGTCGGACAGCTACTTCGTCGTCGCGCACTTCCACTACGTGCTCTACGGCACGATCGTGTTCGCCACCTTCGCCGGCATCTACTTCTGGTTCCCGAAGATCACCGGCCGGATGATGGACGAGAAGCTCGGCAAGTGGCACTTCTGGACCACGTTCATCGGCTTCCACGGCACGTTCCTCGTCCAGCACTGGCTGGGTGCCGAGGGCATGCCGCGCCGGTACGCGGACTACCTCACCAGTGACGGCTTCACGACGCTGAACACGATCTCCACGATCGGCGCGTACATCCTCGGTGCCTCGACGCTGCCGTTCATCTGGAACGTCTTCAAGAGCTACCGGTACGGCGAGATCGTCACGGTGGACGACCCGTGGGGCTACGGCAACTCGCTCGAGTGGGCGACGTCCTGCCCGCCGCCGCGGCACAACTTCACCGAGCTGCCCCGGATCCGCTCCGAGCGGCCCGCGTTCGAGCTGCACTACCCGCACATGATCGAACGCATCCACAAGGAAGGCGAGATCGGCTTCTTCGGGAAGCAGAAGGTCAACAGCCACGCGGCGCCGTCGCAGCTGCTCACCGAAGCGGTGATCCCCGGAGACCACTCCCAGGACAACGCGAGCGAGCAAGGCGACAAGTAACACCCCGATCGAGTGAGCGCGTGCCCGGCTTATGTGAAGCCGGGCACGCGCTCTACTTATGTTCGACCCCGGACCGGCAGACTGACCGTGCAGCGTTGCCGAACGAGGGATGACGAGAGTGACCCAGACCCCCGTCCTGATCACGACGACCGGCCCCGACAAGCCGGGTGTCTCGTCCGTGCTGTTCGCCGTGCTGACCCGGCACGACGTCGACGTGCTCGACGTCGAACAGGTCGTCATCCGCGGGCAGCTGGTGCTCGGGGTGCTCGCCGGGGTCTACCGCGACCCGGAGGGTCTGCAGGAGACGGTCGAGCAGGCGATGGCCTCCGTCGGCATGCAGGTCGACGTCAAGATCGGCACGGCGATCGGGGACGACCCGTTCGCGCTCGGCCGGCGTGACTCGACCCACGTCCTGGTGGTGCTGGGCCGCCCGGTGACCGCGCGCGGCTTCTCGGAGGTCGCGCGCCGGCTGGCGTCGCTCGGCGCCAACATCGACGCGATCCGCAGCGTCGCCGACTACCCCGTCACCGGCCTCGAGCTGTACGTCTCGGTCGACCGGGACACACCCGAGGCCGACGCCGCCCTGCGCTCGGTGCTGGCCGACGCCGCCGTCGAGGCGGGCGTCGACATCGCCGTCGAGCGGGCGGGCATCACGCGCCGGGCGAAGCGGCTCGTCGTGTTCGACGTGGACTCGACCCTGATCCAGGGCGAGGTCATCGAGATGCTGGGCGCGCACGCCGGTGTCGAGCCGGAGATCCGCGAGATCACCGAAGCGGCCATGCGCGGCGAACTGAACTTCACCGAGTCGCTGGAACGGCGGGTTTCGCTGCTGGCCGGGCTGCCGGCGACGGCGATCGACGAGGTCGCCGCGTCGATCGAGCTGACCCCGGGGGCGCGCACGACGATCCGGACGCTCAAGCGGATGGGCTTCCGGACCGGGGTGGTCTCCGGCGGGTTCACGCAGGTCATCGACGGTCTGGTGGCGGAACTCGGGCTCGACTTCGCGGTGGCGAACGAGCTGGAGATCGAGGACGGCAAGCTCACCGGGAAGGTCATCGGCGACGTCGTCGACCGCGCAGGCAAGGCGAAGGTGCTTCGCCGCTACGCCGCCGAGTACGACATCCCGCTCGAGCAGTGCGTGGCGGTCGGGGACGGCGCCAACGACATCGACATGCTCTCGGCCGCGGGCATGGGTGTCGCGTTCAACGCGAAGCCCGCGCTGCGGGAGGTGGCCGACACCGCGCTGTCGCACCCGTACCTCGACGCCGTGCTGTTCGTGCTCGGCCTCACCCGCGGCGAGGTCGAAGCGGCCGACGCCGCCGACGGGCTCGAGCTGATGCGTCCGTGAGCAGCGTTCTCGACCCCCTGGGTGCCCGCTACGCCTTCTGGCTGGGGCTCCCGGCCGAAGACACCTCGGACACCTCCGACGAGCTCCCGGAGGAAGTCCGGGCGATGCCGGTCATCCTCCGCATCGAGCGGGCCGAGCCACCGGAGCGGACCCCGCTGCTGGAGGCGGCCGCCACGGCCGCGCTGGCGGTCTGCCTCGACGAGCGTTCCCGGCCCGGTGGCGAGTGGGCCGAGCCGGTGCACGCGTGGCTGGACAACCGGATCCGGAAGGTCGCGCGGCGGGCGCGGGGCGCGCACTGGGCGGCCGTCCAGGACCTGCCGGGCATCACCGTCGAGGTCGACGGCGCCGAGGCGCGGGCCCTCGTGCCGGGCCTGGTCACCGAGACGCCCAAGGACGTCGCCCGGCTGCAGATCTCGGGCAGCGAGCTGCCGCCCGACGAGCCGGGCCCGATCCCGGGCGGGGTGCCGCTGCTGCTGCTCAACCCGCACGTGCCGATGACGGTCGGCAAGGCCGCCGCGCAGGTCGGCCACGCCACGATGATCCTGGCCGCGCTGCTGGACGACGGGCAGCGGGCGGCCTGGGCGGCGGACGGGTTCCGGGTCGCGGTCCGCACGGCCGGCCCGGTGCAGTGGAAGGAACTGCACCCCGGGGACGACCCGGAGGGCGCGTGGCGGCGCGACCGGGTGATCGCCGTGCGGGACGCCGGGTTCACCGAGGTCGACCCGGGCACGATCACCGTTCTTGCCCAGTGGGAGCCGGAACAACCGGCTTCCTGACCCGGTTGGAGCGGGCATGGCACTGGAAGTGGAACGCACCGGCGAGCACGCGTTCGTCGGGCGCAACGAGCGGGGCGCGGAGGTGCGGCTGGGCCGCAAGGGCGCCGAAGGGGCGTTCTCGCCCGCGGAGCTGCTGCAGATCGCGGCGGCGGGCTGCAGCGCGGTGACGGCGGAAGAGCTGATCACCCGGCGCGTCGGCGAAGAAGCGAGGTTCCGCGTGAACGTCACCGCGGACCGGCGTGAAGGCGCTTCGGAGCTGGACGCCGTGCACGTCGCTTTCGACGTCGATGTGTCGGCTTTGACGGGGGATCAGCGGGACGCGCTCGCCGGTGCTGTGGACCGCGCGATCGAGCGGCTGTGCACGGTGAGCCGCACGCTCAAGAAGGGGATTCCGGTGACGGAGGAGTTCCCGGCGTAGGGTCCGGCGCGACGGGGATCAGCGTGTCCCACTCCTCGGCCAGCTTGGTGCGCTCCTCCTGAGCGAGGAACGGCACCATGGCGCCGCACGATCGGCAGATGCGGGCGTGTTTCGCCACGAAGGCCGGCCTCGGCTCCAGGAATCCGGGACGCTTGAAGCGCACGAGAAGCCAGCGCAAGGGGTCGAGATCGGCGAGCGGGCTCAGGCTCTCCTCGCCGCAGACCGGGCAGCGCACGTCAGTTCTGGCCGGATTCCCAGACGACGTAGGCCTGGTCGGCGTCGGTCGTCATGGCCTCGATGAACTTCTCGTTGTCGAAGCCCGGCAGGGCCTGCAGGCGCTCGATGAGGGCGTCGGCCGCCGGGTCGCCGCTGGGGACCGCGGTGCCCTTGCCGTCGGTGCCGACGAGCATGAAGAACACGTCTTCGTTCCAGGGGCCGTCAGGGATCACCCTGACCATCACCGAGGACAGCTCGGTCCACGTGACGGCCTCTTCGCTGCCGTCCGCGAGCCGCCGCCGCACTCCGGTGTCGTCGACGCTGACGGTCCGGGACTGGGCGCTGGACGAATCCTGGGTCAACCGGTGCTCCCTTGTTGCTTCGGTGGCTTCACCGTACCGGGCGCGGCTGTGGACCGCGTCACGCGGGCGCGGCTGCGTCCAGCCGGCGCAGCGCTTCCCGCACCACCTTCGGGTCCATCGTCGGCCAGAACGGCGGCAGGGACGCACGCAGGAAGCCGCCGTAGCGGGCGTTCGCCAGCCGCGAATCCAGCACCGCCACCACCCCGCGGTCGCTGACCGCGCGGTGCAGCCGCCCGGTGCCCTGCGCCAGCAGCAAAGCCGCGTGCGTGGCCGCCACCGTGAGGAACCCGTTGCCGCCGCGGGCTTCCACCGCGCGCTGGCGCGCCGAGGACACCGGGTCGTCCGGGCGGGGGAACGGGATCCGGTCGACCACCACCAGCTGCAGCGACGGCCCCGGTACGTCCACGCCCTGCCACAGGCTCAGCGTGCCGAACAGGCACGTGCGGACGTCCTCGGAGAACTTCTGGACCAGCAGCGACGTCGCGTCGTCGCCCTGGCAGAGGATCGGGAAGTCCAGCCGCTCGCGCATCTCCTCGGTTGCCTGCTTGGCCGCCCGCATCGAGGAGAACAGCCCGAGCGTGCGGCCGCCCGCGGCCTCGATCAGCTCGGCCAGTTCGTCCATTGTGGACGACGTGAGGCCGTCGCGGCCCGGCGGCGGCAGGTGCTTGGCCAGGTACAGGATGCCGTTGCGCCGGTGGTCGAACGGCGAGCCGACGTCGAGCCCGGTCCACTTCGGGCCGGATTCGTCCGACGGCGCTTCCTTCTCCGTCGCGGCGCCCGGTGCCTGCTCCACCCGAGCCGCGCCGGGCGGGAGGCCCCACTGGCGCGCCATCGTGTCGAACGTGCCGCCCAGGGTCAGCGTCGCCGACGTCAGGATCGTCGTGTGCTGGTTGAACACGCGCTCGCGCAGCAGGCCGGCGACACCCAGCGGCGCCACCTTCAGCGCCGGCGGCCGCGGGTTCGAGGAGTACTTGTCGCCCGACAGCCAGACGACGTCACGCTGGTGGGCCTGGTCCTCGTCGAACGCCTCCAGCAGCCGGACCGCGGTGTCGTGCACCTCGTCGAGCAGCGACCGCGCCAGCTTGCGCGCGGTGGCCCCCTCGACGTCCTCCTTGCGGTCGGAACCCAGCGCCGTGATGCACCGGTGCGCGGCGTCGCGGACCGCCGGGATCGCGCCCTTCAGCGGCCGGGGCAGCTCGTCCATCCGGCCCGCCGGCAGGTCGTCGACGATCAGGGCCAGCCCGTCACCCGCTTCCAGCAGGCCGTCGGCGACGTCGGCGTCGATCAGCTTGCCGCAGCGGCGCGCGGCCGCCGCGCACATCGCGCTGGTCAGCTCGCCGGTGGCGACCGAGGTGACCCGGTCCACCAGGTCGTGGGCCTCGTCGATGATCACCACGTCGTGGTCCGGCAGGACCTGGTAGCCCTGCAGCGCGTCGATCGCCAGCAGCGCGTGGTTGGTGACGATGACGTCGGCGCGGCCGGCTTCCGCGCGGGCCTTCTCGGCGAAGCAGTCAGTGCCGATCGGACAGCGCGAAGCGCCGAGACATTCCTTCGCCGTCACCGAAACCTGACGCCACGCCTGGTCGGTGACGCCGGGGACGAGCTCGTCGCGGTCGCCGGTTTCGGTGTCCGACGCCCACTCCCGCAGCCGCGTGACCTCCTTGCCCAGCCGGGACACCGCGAACGGGTCGAACAGCTGCGCGTCCTCCGGCTCGTCCGGCGCGCCGGAATCCAGCCGGTGCAGGCACATGTAGTTGCGGCGGCCCTTGAGGATCGCGAAGGTCGGTTCGCGGCCCAGCGGCTTCTTCAGCGCCTTCGCCAGCCGCGGCAGGTCGCGGTCGACGAGCTGGCGCTGCAGCGCGATCGTCGCCGTGGAAACGACGACCGTGGCTTCCTTCTCGACCGCGTGGCGGATCGCGGGCACGAGGTAGGCCAGTGACTTGCCGGTGCCGGTGCCGGCCTGCACGGCCAGGTGCTCGCCGGTGCGGATGGCGCGGCCGACGGCGTCGGCCATCTGCACCTGCCCTGGACGTTCGGCACCGCCCACGGACTCCACCGCGTGGGTGAGGAGTTCGAGGACGCCGGGGAAATCGGTTCGGGCGGGCACAGCGACACACATTAGCCGCCACCACCGACAGAGACCGGTGCTCCGTCGCGAACGGGCCACTCGCGTCGCGCGGAACCCGGCTCGTGAGTGTTTAGGAGGGTTCTAACCCTCCTAAACACTCACGAGGACTTGCGCCGTGCGGGAGCCTCAGTCCTGGTTGCGGCCGGAAACCAGCTTCCAGGTCAGCGGCAGCAGGCCGGCGGCCACGACGATCTTGATCGCGTCGCCGACCAGGAACGGCGTGACGCCCTTGGCGAACGCCGTCGACAGGTCGAACCCGGTCGACGCCATCAGCCACGGCACGCCGAACGCGTAGATCACCAGGTTGCCGAGCACCATGGTGCCCGCGGTGCGCACCGGCGTCCGGTCGCCGCCGCGGCCGGCCAGCGCGCCGACCAGGGCACCGGCGAAGACGAAGCCGACGATGTAACCGGCGCTCGCGCCGGACAGGCCCGCGGTGCCGTGCTGGAACCACGGCACGCCCACCGCGCCGACCAGCAGGTACACCAGCATCGACGCGGCACCGCGCGACATGCCGAGCGACGCGCCGACCAGCAGCGCGGCGAACGTCTGGCCGGTCATCGGCACCGGGCTGCCCGGCACCGGGATCGTCAGCTGCGCGGCGGCGCCGGTGAGCACGGCACCGCCGGCGACCAGCGCGATGTCCCGCACGAGCGAACCGGGCACGAGGTCGGCCAGCACGGGCCGCTTGCCGGCGAAGGACAGCGAAGACACGAAACCTCCCGAGGGGAACAGGCGACGCCCGAGGTTAACGCTCGTTACCGTCGCGCGGACCCGCCGAGTTGCGTTCCTCACCGGCCACTCGTCCGGGTGGACCCGATCAGGGCGGGCGGCGGACCGGCCGATGACGAAGGGGGCGACTGCGAACCGTCACCGAACCGAGGAGGCCGGAGCATGCGAACCGCCAGGAAGAGGACATTTCGGTTGCTGGCCGTGACGACGCTGGCCGTGCCGGTCCTGGGTGCCGCGGCCCCCGTGTCGTCCACCGGATGGGCGGCTTCCGGCTCGGTGGACGTGACGATCGACAACGAGCATATCGTCACCGGCGACCTGGCGAAATGCACGGTCGACGGCCCGTACCAGGGCTGGACGCAGGGCGGTGCCACGGGCGACGTCGCCGTGTTCGGCGCCGGTGACAGCGGGTGCGGGCGGTCGGGGGACGTCTCGGTCGCGCAGGCGTCCGGACGCCGCTTCCGGGCGACCGTCCTGCAGCGCTACGGCGGTCCGGAGATCACCGTGCGCACCTACTCCGTGAAGTGCGCGACGACGGCGACCGGCAGCCTCGGCGAGGTGGCGGTCGGCGCGGTCGAGGGCGTCACCGTGCCCGGGCAGATCCCGCCGAAACACCGGATCGTCATCCCCGGCGGCGCCGCGGGCACCGCGCTGGCCACGGTGACCCTCAACGAGACCGTGACGCCCCAGCCGCCGGACGGCAGCCTGGTGACGCACGCGGTGCACATCAGGCTGTTCCCGCAGGGCGGCCCCGCGAGCGGGGACATCTACCTGGGCACGGCCGCCTGCGACCCCTTCGGCAAGAAGTAGCCCAACCGCGAAGCCGCGGCGACGAACTCGCCCGCCCGCGTGGCCAGGTCCGGCAGGCTGCCGCCGGAGGAGAGCGCGTCGCCCAGCAACGGCGTCGCCGCGGCGACCGCGATCGCGCCCGCGCGCAGGTAGCCCTCGACGTCGGCCAGGTGGACGCCGCCGGTCGGCACGAGCGGGACGTCCGGCAGCGGAGCCCGCACCGCGCGCAGGTACGCCACCCCGCCGACGGCCGCGACCGGGAACACCTTCACCGCGGCCGCGCCGAGCCGCCACGCCTGGTCGATCTCCGTCGGCGTCAGCGCGCCGCAGATCACCGGGGTGTCCAGGGCCGCGGCGCGCTCCAGCACCGCCGGGTTGACCGTCGGCGTGATCAGGTACGCGGCCCCGGCGTCCACCGCGATGTCCACATCGGACGGTTCGCGGACGCTGCCCGCGCCGATCAGCGCGTCTTCGCCGAGCGCCAGGCGCAGCGCGGTGATGGCCGCGGGGGCGCCCGGCGTCGTCAGCGTCGCTTCGAGCAGGCGGACGCCCGCCGCGTGCAGCACCATCGCCGCGTCGGCGAACCGGGAAGCGTCCGAAGCACGCAGGATCGCGACGAGCCGGTGTTCCGCCAGCGCGGCCTGGACGTCCTTCACGCGGCAGGGCCGACGGCGGCGGTGCCGGTGTAGGTGACGCCCGCCTCGTCGAAGTCCTTCAGCGTCGCGTCGACCGTCGGCTGCGAGCCGCCGACGGTCAGGTCCAGCAGCACCCGCACGCCGAAGCCGGCCTTCTTCGCGTCGAGCGCCGTCGCGCGGACGCAGAAGTCCGTCGCGATGCCGACGACGTCGACGTCGGTGACGTCGTGCTCGCGCAGCCACGCCTCCAGCGACTTCCCGTCGCGGGCCGCGCCTTCGAAGCCGGAGTACGCGGCGCTGTACTCGCCCTTGGAGAACACCTCGCCGATCGGGACGACGTCGAGCGCGGCGTGGAACGACGCGCCCGCGGTGCCGGCGACGCAGTGCACCGGCCAGCTGTCCTTGAAGTCCGGCGTCTCGCTGAAGTGGTCACCCGGGTCGATGTGGTTGTCCCGGGTCGCCACGACGTGGCTGTACCCGCCTTCCGCGGCCTGCTGGGAGATGCCGGCGGCCGCCGCGGCCCCGCCCGGCAGGCCGAGCGAACCCCCCTCGCAGAAGTCGTTCTGCACGTCCACCACGATCAGCGCGGTACCCATGGTTCGTACTCCCTCTCAAAGAAACAGCGTGGGGATGGCCGGCTCGCCGTGCGAGAGCTTGAGGCCCTCCCACGGCAGGCTGACCAGGCCGCGGCGCAGCCGCTGCCTCGCGTCGTCGAGCGTAGGCAGGTCCGGCTCCGGGCGGCCAGCGCGCACCAGCGGGATCTGCAGCGGCCGGTCGTTCGCCTCGGGTCCGGGCGCGTTGCCGGAGGTCGTCCAGACGACCTCCTCGACCGCCGTGCCGGTGCCGCGGTGGCGCCGCAGCGCGGACTTGCGGCCGCCGCGGGACTCCTTGTGCGCGCTGCGCTTGGCGACCGGCTTGCCGTCCACCTCGACCAGCTTGTAGACCATGCCGGCGGTCGGCGCGCCGGACCCGGTGACCACCGAGGTGCCGACGCCGTACGCGTCCACCGGCTCCGCGCGCAGCGCCGCGATGGCGTGTTCGTCGAGGTCGCCGGACACCACGATCCGGGTGTCCTTGGCGCCGAGGGAGTCCAGCTGCTCGCGGGCGCGGCGGGCGAGCGGGCCGACGTCGCCGGAGTCGATCCGGATCGCGCCGAGCTCGGGCCCGGCGACGCGGACGGCGGTCTCGATGCCCGCGGTGATGTCGTAGGTGTCGACCAGCAGCGTCGTGTCCGCGCCCATCTTGTCCACCTGGGCGCGGAAGGCCGCTTCCTCGCTGTCGTGCAGCAGCATGAAGGCGTGCGCGACGGTGCCGCGGGTCGGGATGCCGTAGCGGCGCCCGGCTTCGAGGTTGGACGTCGTCGCGAAGCCGGCCAGGTAGGCGGCGCGCGCGGCCGCGACGGCGGCGTACTCGTGCGTGCGGCGGCCACCCATCTCGATGATCGGCCGGCCGTGCGCGGCACCCGACATCCGGGCCGCCGCCGACGCGATGGCGCTGTCGTGGTTCAGGATCGAGAGGATCAGCGTCTCCAGCAGCACGCACTCGGCGAACGAGCCGGTGACGGTGAGGATCGGCGAGCCGGGGAAGTACAGCTCGCCCTCGGCGTAGCCGTCGATGTCGCCCGAGAACTCGTAGTCCGCCAGCCAGGCGAGCGTCGCGTCGTCGACGACCGCGGTCGCCTCCAGCTGCGCGAGCTCCGCGTCGGTGAAGCGGAAGTCCGCGACCGCGTCGAGTACCCGGGCGGTGCCCGCGACGACGCCGTAGCGGCGCCCGTCCGGCAGCCGCCGGGCGAAAACTTCGAACACGCAGGGCCGCGCGTGCGTCCCGTCGGCGAGCGCGCTGCCCAGCATGGTCAGCTCGTAGTGGTCGGTGAGCAGCGCAGTGCTGGCCGTGACCGGCTCCGGTGAACCCATGGGGTCAGCCTATTCACCCACATGGCCGGACCTGGCGCGGCGTACCCCGTGACCCCCGTGACACCATGGGGTGCATGTCCACGCCTGTCGCATCCGAACAGACGCAGGTCGAACCGGCCGGTGCCGAAGTCGCCGAGTCGGACACACCGTGGCGGACCGTGGTGTGGAACGACCCGGTCAACCTGATGTCGTACGTGACGTACGTCTTCCAGAAGCTGTTCGGCTACAGCCGCGACCACGCCACCAAGCTGATGCTGGACGTGCACCACAAGGGCAAGGCGATCGTGTCGTCCGGCAGCAAGGAGAAGGTGGAAACCGACGTGGCGAAACTGCACGCGGCCGGCCTCTGGGCCACCATGGAGCAGCCTTCGTGAACGGCTGGCGGCGCAAGGGCGCGGTGATCCACGCGGGGTTCGAGCAGCAGGAAGCGGCCGTGCTGCGGGGGCTGGTCAGCCAGCTCGAGGACATGCTCACCGCGCGGGCCGAAGAGGCCCCGCAGGACGAGCTCGCCGAGCTCACCGGCATCCGGACCGGGCCGACCGAGTCCCCGGACGACCCGGTGCTCTCCCGGCTGCTTCCCGACTTCCACAAGCTCGACCCGGACAACCCGTCGCGGGAGGACATCGACTCCTCGGCGGCGATGCGGTCGCTGCACGAGCCCGAGCTGCTCGACATCAAGGTCGGCGTGGCCAAGATCGTGCTCGACACGCTTCCCCGCGACGGCGGCCACGTCCGGCTGACCGAGGAGCAGGCCGACGCCTGGCTGGGCGCGCTCAACGACGTCCGGCTGGCGCTCGGCACCGCGCTCGACGTCACCGAGGACATGCCCGACGAGCTGCCCGAGGACGACCCGCGAGCGCCGCACCTGGGCGTCTACCACTGGCTGACCTGGGTGCAGGAGACGCTGATCCAGGCGCTGACCGGATGATCACCGACGTGCCCGGTGTCCTCGTCGGGCACCACGAGCGGGTCGGTGACGGCTGGGCCACCGGGACGACGGTGGTGCTCGTGCCCGAGGGCGCGGTCGGCGCGGTCGACCAGCGCGGCGGCGCACCCGGCACGCGCGAGACGAACCTGCTCGAGCCGGAGAACCTGGTGCAGCGGGTCAACGCCGTGTGCCTCTCGGGCGGGTCGGCGTACGGCCTGGCCGCGGCCGACGGCGTGATGCGGTGGCTGGCGGAGCGGAACCTGGGCTTCCCCGTCGGGACGCAGCCGCACGAGGTGGTGCCGATCGTGCCCGCGGCGGTGCTGTTCGACCTGCCGCGCAGCGAGTGGGGCAACCGGCCCGACGCGTCCTTCGGCTACGCGGCCTGCGAAGCGGCTTCGGGCTCCTTCGCGCTGGGCACGGTCGGCGCCGGTGCGGGCGCGGCCGTGGGGTCGTTGAAGGGCGGGATCGGCTCGGCGAGCGAGGTCGTCGGCGAGTTCACGGTCGGGGCGCTGGCGGCGGTCAACGCGGCCGGTGAGGCCGTCGACCTGACGACCGGCCGGGCGTACGCGGCCGACCACGGCGAATTCGGCGTGACGTGGCCGTCCCGGGCCGCCGACCTGCCGTCGCGGCGGACCGATCTGAACACGACGATCGGCGTGGTCGCGGTCGACGCGGCGCTGTCGAAGGCCGAAGCACGGCGGCTCGCGGTCGCGGCCCAGGACGGCTTGGCGCGGGCGGTGCGGCCGGCGCACTCGATGTTCGACGGCGACACGGTGTTCGCGCTGGCCACGGGCGCGCACGAGCTGCCGGACGCGAGCGGCCCGTTCGGTGCGGCGGCCCGGCCGGCCGCGCTGGACGCGCTGTGCTCGGCGGCGGCGCGGGTGTTCGCGCGGGCGATGGTGCACGGCCTGCTCGCGGCGACCACGGCGGGCGGGGTGCCCGCCTACCGGGACGTGTGGCCGGAGGCGTTCGCGTAACGCCGGTGTCCTCCGCGGGGATCATCCCGAGGTGCAGCTCGACGAGAAGTGGGTCGTCCGGATCCACGATGACAACGTGAACAGCCACGCCGGGGTGGCTCTGGTGCTGGCGGAGCTGCTGGATCTGCCGGCCGAAGACTGCTGGGCCGCCGCGGAGCGGATCGACACGACCGGCTCGGCCGGGCTCGACCCGCTGCGGACCGGGCCGGCGGAGGACTTCGTCGCGGCCCTGCAGGTCCGCGGCCTGCGCGCGACCCTGGAGCCGGCCCCGTGACCGACTTCGCGCACGTCACGGCCTGGTCCGGGCGCGTCCGGATCGCGTTCGCGCCCCACACCGCGTCGGTGCTGCACGGGATGCTCTCCGACGTCGCGACCCGGCTGGGCGGCTCGGGGCGGAAGGGGATCGCCGACACCACGCTGTTCCCCGACGCCTACCGGCGCCGCAAGACCAGTGCCGAGTTCCGGGAGCGGCACGGCGCGGCGATGCGCGCCGAGGTGGTGGCCGCGTTCTCACGGACCCTCGAGGCGTGGCCGGGCGGCCCGGAGCTGGAGCTCGACCTGGCGGGCGCCCGCGACCTGCGGCTCGTGCTCGCCCACGCCCAGTCGGCGTACCTGCGGAAACCGCGCTGGGAGGTGCCGCCCGACGAGCTGTTCTCCACGCGCTGGGGCGGCGAGATCAAGTTCGCCTGGCTGCAGGCGCTGGAGAGTCACGTCGCCACGGCGGCGCTGTCCCGGGCCGACGTGCCGGTGTTCCTGGAGCTCTGACCCGTCAGCCGCCGGGGAAGGGGTCCTCGGGCAGGGCGTCGCCCCCGGCTTCGAGGTTCGCCGCGCGCACGGCCGCGACGTACTCCTCGTCGATCTCGAGGTCGATGCCGCCGACCGACAGGATCGGCCCGAGCGACGGGTGGATCTCCAGCGGGCCCAGCTCGGTGCTGCGGGGCAGGCGCTCCCAGATCTGCTTCGGCCGGTTCAGCGTCCAGCGGCTGCAGGCCAGCAGCGTGACGTGCCGGTCGGTCACCATGACCAGGAAGCCGACCCGGGCGCGCATGCGGTTGACGTAGAGCGACATGCCCGGGATCACGTACTGGATCCGCTCGTCCGTGCCGAGGTACATCCGGCACCGGTCGCGCACTTTCGACGACAACGGCATCGGCCCAGTATCCCGGGAACGGCCGGTGAGCGGTATGTCTCATCATCTGGACGCGCTTTGTCCACCACCTAAGATGTCGGTGTGCTCCGGATCCGCCGTGAACTCGTCGACGAGATCGTCGCCCACGCCCGTCGTGACCACCCCGACGAGGCGTGCGGGGTGATCGCCGGGCCCGAGGGCTCGGATTCCCCCGAGCGGTTCATCCCGATGCTGAACGCGGCCCGGTCGCCGACGTTCTACGAGTTCGACTCCGGCGACCTGCTGAAGCTCTACCGCGAGATGGCCGCGAACGACGAGGTGCCCGTGGTGATCTACCACTCGCACACCGCGACCGAGGCGTACCCGTCGCGGACCGACGCGAACATCGCGGCCGAGCCGGACGCGCACTACGTGCTCGTCTCCACCCGCGACCCCGAAGTGCACGAGTTCCGGTCGTACCGGATCGTGGACGCCGAGATCACCGAGGAGCCGGTCGAGATCCTCGGCTGACGACCGGAATAAACCGCCGCGCCACCGGCGTCTGCGTGTAAGAACCCACCGGAGGTAGAAACCCATGGCCGTGACCGTCTCCATCCCGACGATCCTGCGCACCCACACCGGCGGCGAGAAGTCCGTCGAGGCGAAGGGCGCGACCGTCCTCGAGGTCATCGACGACGTCGAGTCCCGCCACGCCGGCATCAAGGGCCGCCTGGTGAAGGAGGAGAAGCTGCACCGCTTCATCAACGTCTACGTCAACGACGAGGACGTGCGCTTCGCCGGCGGGCTCGAGGCCGAGGTCAAGGACGGCGACACCCTGACCATCCTCCCCGCCGTGGCCGGTGGCTGATCGATGGCTCGCTTCGAGTCCCTGCTCGACGCGCTCGGCGGCACCCCGCTGGTCGGGCTGCCCCGGCTCTCGCCGACGCACGACGTGCGCCTGTGGGCGAAGCTGGAGGACCGCAACCCGACCGGCTCGATCAAGGACCGGCCCGCGCTGGCCATGATCGAAGCCGCCGAGCGTGAAGGCAAGCTGCGGCGCGGCTCCACGATCCTGGAGCCGACGTCGGGCAACACCGGCATCTCGCTGGCCATGGCCGCCAAGCTCAAGGGCTACGGGCTGGTCTGCGTGATGCCGGAGAACACCTCGACCGAGCGCAAGCAGCTGCTGCAGGCGTACGGCGCGCGGATCGTCTTCTCCCCGGCCGCGGGCGGCTCGAACGAGGCCGTCCGGCGGGCGAAGGAGCTCGCGGCGGCGAACCCCGAGTGGGTGATGCTCTACCAGTACGGCAACCCGGCCAACGCCGACGCGCACTACCGCGGCACCGGCCCGGAGCTGCTCAAGGACCTGCCGACGCTGACGCACTTCGTCGGCGGCCTCGGCACCACCGGCACGCTCGTGGGGGTCGGCCGGTACCTGCACGAGGCCAAGCCGGACGTCCAGATCATCGCGGCCGAGCCGCGCTACGGCGAGCTGGTGTACGGGCTGCGCAACCTCGACGAGGGGTTCGTGCCCGAGCTGTACGACGCTTCGGTGCTCAACGGCCGCTACTCCGTGGGCGCGTACGACGCGCTGCGGCGCACCCGGGAGCTGCTGGAGCACGAAGGCATCTTCGCCGGTATCTCGACGGGCGCGGTGCTGCACGCGGCGCTGGCCGTCGCGGAGAAGGCCGCGGCTCGCGGCGAAGCGGCCGACGTCGCCTTCGTCGTTGCCGACGCCGGGTGGAAGTACCTGTCGACGGGGGCTTACGCGGGTTCGCTCGACGAGGCCGCCGAGCGGCTCGACGGGCAGCTCTGGGCCTGAGTCACGCCGGCTTCCACAGTTCGGGGAGGGCGAGGTCGACGCCGCCGGCCTCGGCCAGCCGCTCGAACGTCGCCATGGTCGCGCCGAAGTCGTCGAACAGCTTCGGCAGCAGCTTGAGGGGCCGGGACAGCGGGCGCCAGAAGGCGTCCCAGTGGATCGGGCGGACGACGCGCGCGCCGAGGGCCCCGGCCGTCTCCCGCCAGTACCGCTCGCGCCATTGTTCGGTCTGCTTGCCGGCCGCACCGGCGCCCAGGTAGAGGGTGTCCGCCCGGTAGCCGGCCAGCGCGCCGGGCACGTAGTTCGCCGACGCGTGGACCTGGACGTTCCCCGCCGGGTGCGCGATGTGGAACGAGTAGCAGCGCCCGGTCTTGAAGGCCTTCGCCTTGGCCGGCAGCCGGACCGGCTCGGTGATCTCGCCGGGCACCCGGTCGCCGGCGCTGTGCGCGGCTTCGACCGGCGTCACGGTGAAGGCGCCGAACCGGACGGGTTCGCCCGGCACCAGTTCCTCGAACGGGCCGTCGGCCAGGCCGTAGCCCTCCTGAACTTTGCGGGTCGAAGGCGAGCCGGCCAGCGTGGCGCCGGTCAGCTCGGCGACCACCGGCGCGTCCAGCACGTGGTCGACGTGGGAATGCGCGACCAGGACCGCGTCCAGTTCCGTGACGCCGAGGCGTCGCAGGGCCTCGTCGATCCGGACGCGGTCGGGCGCCACGCGCGTCGCCAGCTTCGGCAGGGACGGCCGCGAGAAGAAGCCGTCGACCAGGACCGCCGAGCTGCCGTCGGTGACCAGCACGTTCGACACCCCGGCGAACACCGTGCGCAGTTCGGGCATGCTGGGAGTATGAAGGTCATCGGCCTGCTCGGCGGCATGAGCTGGGAATCCTCGATCGAGTACTACCGGCTCGTCAACGAACGCGTGAAGGACCTCCTCGGCGGGTTCCACTCCGCGCACACGGTGCTCTACTCCGTCGACTTCGCCGCCATCGAGCGGATGCAGGCCGAGGGCCGCTGGGACGACGCCGGGACCGAGCTCAACCGGGCCGCTCGCGCGCTGGAGGCGGCCGGCGCCGACTTCGTCGTGCTCTGCACCAACACCATGCACAAGGTCGCCGACCGGCTCGAAGCCGGCCTCGGCATCCCGCTGCTGCACCTCGGCGACGCCACCGCCGCGGCCATCAAGGCCGCCGGGATCCGCCGCGTCGGGCTGCTCGGCACCGGCTTCACCATGGCGCAGCCGTTCTACCGCGACCGCCTGGCCGCGCACGGCCTCGAGGTGCTCGTGCCCGGCGACGAGGACCGCGACCTCGTGCACCGGGTCATCTACGACGAGCTCGTGCTCGGCGTCGTGAAACCCGAGTCCCGCGAGGCCTACCGCGGGGTGATCGCGCGGCTCGCCGACGCGGGCGCCGAGGGCGTGATCTACGGCTGCACCGAGATCGAGCTGCTGGTCGGCCCGCAGGACAGCCCGGTGCCGACCTTCCCGACCACGAGCCTGCACGCCGGCGCGGCGGTGGACTACGCGCTGGGCACCACCTCGCTGCCCTTGCCGCCGACGTGAGCCTCGTGCTGGGCGACGCACTGCCGCCACAGCCGGGCGCGCTCCTCGTCGGTGAACTGCGCGGCCGGGATACCGAACACGTCCGCGGCGGCCGTCCACCACTCCTCAGGTGACCCGATCAGCTCCTTCACCCCGTGCCGGTTCAGCGTCAGCGCCCGCAGGGTGTCGACGCCGGTCGCGTCCCGCCGCTGCAGCACGCAGACCCGCACGAACCCGGACTCCGGCGACGTCGACAGCCACTCGTGCTTCTCGGCGAAGTCGGCCATCTCCGCGAGACCCGGCGCGAAGTCGAAGCCGGCGAAACTGCCCGTCGGGTCGTGGTCGAAGCGCCAGCCGCCCGGCGCCACCTCCGACGGCCGCAGCCGGTAGGTGTGCGGGCCCTGGACGTAGGTGCCTTCCCGGAGGGGGAGCGGCTCGTGGATGCCGTCGCCCAGCCCGGCGTCCACCAGCCAGCTCGCCGCCGGGTCTTCGGGCAGGCCGGTGACGGTGAGGGCCAGGTGGTTGCGGTCGACGTTCGGCTCGTCCGCCGCGCTGCCCTGGACGCCGCCGAGGTGCCGCGCCACCTGGTAGCCGAGCGCGTGCAGCAGGGCGGAGAACGCGCCGTTGAGGTGGTAGCAGTACCCGCCGCGGCCCCGCAGGATCCGCGCCACCGACGCCGACGGCTCGAGCGGCGTCGGCCGCCCGAGCTGGATCTCCAGTGGCTCGTACGGCACCCGCTCCACGTGGGCCGCGTGCAGGCGCCGCAGCGCCGGCAGGCTCGGCGGTTCCGCGCCGAGGCCGAGCCGCTGCAGGTATCCGGTGACGTCGAAGTTCCCCATGCCCGCCACGCTAGCGGTGACCACCGACAAAACCGCGGGATCAGGGATTTCACCCGAGGTGGCGGGCCCGGGACCCGTCGTAACCTCGAAGTGTGAGCACTCTGAACCCCGCCCCGGAAACCGACGCCGCCAAGCGCGTGCTGCCGCCGAAACCGATGGCGGCCGCGATCGTCGCGCTGTCGTTCACCCTGCTGCTCTACCTGGTCGAGCTGGTGGACGTGATCCTGCCCGGCGACCTGGACCAGGGCGGCATCCACTCGCGCTCACTGTCCGGCCTCGACGGCGTGCTGTTCGCGCCCGTGCTGCACGCGGGCTGGTCGCACCTGTTCGCGAACACCGTCCCCGTGCTCGTGTTCTCCTTCCTCGCGATGGCCGCCGGGATCGGCCGGTTCGCGCTGGTCACGGCCATCATCTGGGTGGTCTCCGGGCTCGGCGTGTGGCTGCTCGGGCCGGCGAACGGCGTCACCGTCGGCGCGTCCGGGCTGGCCTTCGGCTGGCTCGCCTACCTGCTGGTCCGCGGCCTGTTCAACCGTGCGGCCGGGCAGATCCTGGTCGCCGTCGTGCTGCTCGGCGTGTGGAGCGGCATGCTGGCCGGGCTGCTGCCGGGCAACCCCGGCGTCTCCTGGCAGGGCCACGTCTTCGGTGCGCTGGCCGGCGTGCTCGCGGCCTGGCTGACCACCCGGCGGTCCGGCAAGGCCGCTCCGGCGCCTGCGGGTAACCTCGAAGGGTGACCTCTTCGCCCGCTGATGCCCCGATCGGCGTGTTCGATTCCGGTGTCGGCGGGCTGACGGTCGCGCGCGCGATCCTCGAACAGCTCCCCGCCGAGCAGCTCCGCTACGTCGGCGACACGGCGCACAACCCGTACGGCCCGCTCCCGATCGCCACCGCCCGCAGCTACGCTCTCGCGGCGCTCGACGAGCTCGTCGAAAGCGGCGTGAAGGCGCTGGTGATCGCCTGCAACACGGCGTCGGCGGCCTGCCTGCGCGACGCGCGGGAGCGCTACGACGTCCCGGTGATCGAGGTCGTCCTGCCCGCCGCGCGCCGCGCCGTCGTCGCGACGCACACCGGCCGCGTCGGCGTGATCGGCACCGAAGGCACCGTGCGGTCGCGGGCCTACGAAGACGCCTTCGCCGCGGCGCCCGGCATCACGTTCACCAGCGTCGCCTGCCCGCGGTTCGTGGACTTCGTCGAGCGGGGCATCACGACCGGGCGTCAGGTGCTCGGCCTCGCGCAGGGCTACCTCCAGCCGCTGCTCGACGCCGAGGTCGACACGCTCGTGCTCGGCTGCACCCACTACCCGCTCCTGCAGGGGGTGCTGCAGATCGTGATGGGCCAGGAGGTCACCCTGGTGAGCAGCGCGGAGGAGACCGCCAAGGACCTCGTCCGCGTGCTCACCGAGCGGGACCTGCTGGCGAGCGGGGAGACCGCGCCGCGGCACGAGTTCCTCGCCACCGGCTCGGCCGAGCCGTTCACCCGGCTCGCCCAGCGCTTCATGGGCTTCGCCCCGGGTGTCCTCGCTCCCACCACTGCGTGATCCGCCGTGCGGGCGCTTAGGGTGTCGTCGTGCGACTGACCATCCTCGGGTGCTCCGGCAGCATCCCCGGGCCGAACGCCGCCGCGTCCGGTTACCTGATCGAGGCCGAGGGCTTCCTGCTCGGCCTGGAACTCGGCAACGGCACGCTCGCGCAGCTGCAGGCCGTGGCCGACCCGTTCGACCTCGACGCGCTCGTGCTCACCCACCTGCACCCGGACCACTGCGCCGACGTCAGCGCGCTCACCGTCCTGCGGCGCTACCACCCGGCGCCGCCGTACCCGGCCCGGCCGCGGCTGCTGCCGCTGTACGCGCCGCCGGACGCGCCCGTGCGGCTGGCGAACGCGTACGCGCCCAACGAGACCGAGCGGGCCACCACGGACCTCTCCGACGTCTACGCCTTCCACCCGCTGCGGCCGGAGCCGTGCCGGATCGGGCCGTTCGAGGTCGTCGCGGTCGAGGTCGACCACCCGACCCCGGCGTACGGCCTGCGGATTTCCTACGGCGGCCGGATCCTGGCGTTCACCGGCGACACCGGGCCGTGCGCGGCGCTGAACGAGCTCGCGGACGGCGTCGACCTGCTACTTGCGGAGGCGTCGTGGACGGACTCGGCGGAGCGGCCGGCGGGGGTGCACCTGTCCGGCAAGCAGGCCGGCGAGCTGGCGCGTGACGCCGGCGTCGGGCGGCTGCTGCTCACGCACATCGCGCCGTGGACCGACGCCGGTGCGGTCCTGGCCGAGGCGTCGGCCGGGTTCCCCGGGGCCGAGGTCGTCAAGCAGGGTGCCGTCTACGACGTCTGAGCGCCGGTCATAGAGTGCACTGGTGGCTCGTAACGATGGCAGGACCGACGACCAGCTCCGCGACATCAAGATCACCCGGGGGTTCCAGCAGTGGCCGGCGGGGTCGGTGCTGATCGAATTCGGCAACACGCGGGTGCTGTGCGCGGCGAGTGTGACCGAAGGGGTGCCGCGCTGGCGGGCGGGTTCCGGCCTCGGCTGGGTGACGGCCGAGTACGCGATGCTGCCGTCGGCGACCAACACGCGCGGCGACCGCGAGTCGGTGAAGGGCCGCATCGGCGGCCGCACGCACGAGATTTCGCGGCTGATCGGCCGGTCCCTGCGGGCGTGCATCGACCTGGCGGCGCTGGGCGAGAACACGATCGTCATCGACTGCGACGTGATCCAGGCCGACGGCGGCACCCGCACGGCGGCGGTGACCGGCGGGTACGTGGCGTTGGCGGACGCGATCACCTGGCTGGCGGCGGCGAACCGCCTCAACGACCCGCAGCCCCTGTCGTCGTCGGTGGCGGCGGTGAGCGTGGGCGTGGTCGACGGCCGGGTCCGGCTGGACCTGCCGTACGAGGAGGACTCGCGCGCGGAGGTCGACATGAACGTGGTGGCGACGGACGCGGGCACGCTGATCGAGGTCCAGGGCACCGGCGAGGGCGCGACCTTCGCTCGGTCCACTTTGGACACGATGCTGGACATGGCGCTGGCGGGCTGCGCGGAACTGACCCGGCTGCAGAACGAGGCGTTGGCCCTGCCGTACCCGGGTGAGCTGCCGGAACCGCGTCCGGACAAGAAGAAGGGCACGAAGTGACGAAGCTGCTTCTGGCCACGCGCAACGCGAAGAAGCTCGGCGAGCTGCGGCGGATCGTTGCTGCGGAAGGGCTTTCGGGGATCGAGGTCATCGGGCTCGCTGACGTGCCTTCGTTCCCCGAGGCACCCGAGACGGCGCCGGACTTCGAGGGCAACGCGGTCGCGAAGGCCCGGGATGCCGTTGCTGCGACGGGGTTGGCGGCGATCGCCGACGACTCGGGGCTGGCCGTCGATGCGCTGAACGGGATGCCCGGCGTGCTTTCGGCGCGGTGGTCCGGGCGGCACGGGGACGACGAGGCGAACCTGGAGCTCGTCTTGGGGCAGCTCGGTGACGTGCCGGACGAGCGGCGTGGGGCGCAGTTCGTTTGTGCTGCCGCTCTGGTGCTGCCGTCCGGGGAGGAGACGGTGGTCCGGGGCGAGTGGCGGGGAACGCTGATCCGGGAACGGCGTGGGGGCAACGGGTTCGGGTACGACCCGATCTTCCAGCCCGACGGAGAGAGCCGGACGTCGGCTGAGCTGGAGCCGGCGGAGAAGGATGCCGCTTCACACCGGGGGCTGGCTTTGCGGGCGCTGCTGCCGGCTCTGCGGGACCTGGCTTAGCGCGCCGGCCCCGCCCGCATCCCCGGGGGAATGCGGGCGGGAACCGGCGACGGTCAGGACGCCAGGCCGAGGTCCCGGATCAGCTTGGCCACGTGGCCGGTCGCCCGGACGTTGTACCAGGCGTTGGCGATCTTGCCCTCCGGGTCGACCACGAACGTCGACCGGATCACGCCCATGTACGTCTTGCCGTAGTTGCGCTTCTCGCCCCACACGCCCCATGCCTCGAGGACGCCCTTCTCCGGGTCGCCCAGCAAGGGGAACGTCAGCTCTTCGTTCTCCACGAACTTCGCCAGCTTCGCCTGCTTGTCCGGCGAGATGCCGACGACCTGGTAGCCCGCGTCGTTCAGCTCGGCCAGGTTGTCGCGGAAGTCGCAGGCCTGCTTCGTGCAGCCCGGGGTGCTCGCCGCCGGGTAGAAGTACACCACCACGGAGCGGCCGCGGAAGTCGCTGAGCGACACCTCCTTGCCCGCGCTGTCGGGCAGGGTGAAGTCCGGGGCGTCGTCACCGGGGGAAAGGCGCTCGGTCATACCCCGAGCCTAACGGCGGACCGTCAGGCGGGGCCACAATAGGTGACCGCCGTGGTTTCCGTCGCGCTCGGCCGGAGCTGGAGGCGCAGCTGCGCCGGCTCCTGCGGCACCGCGAACGCCAGCGTCAGGTGCACCGAACGGCCCGGCAGCACGTCCTTGCCCGCGTCGGTGATGCCGGTGAAGCCCTGGGTCGTGTCCACGACCTGCTTGACCGGGGCCCCGGCCGCGGTGGCGGTGACCGCGAGACCCGACAGCTTGTACGTCGTCGAACCCTCGTTGGTCAGCTCGACGTCGAACGCCGCGCCGCGCGGGCTCTGCGGGTACGCCGACGGGCTGGGCCGGAACGACGTCGGGGAGCCGACCGAGATCGTGAGGCCGCTGGGGAACCGGTGGTCGGCGCCGAACCTGAGGTCGTTGCCCGCCGGCGCGGCCGACGCTCCGGCGCCCGCGGGTGAACCGCCCGCGCCGAGGGCCGCGGTGCCGTCGTGTGCCGAAGTGACCCCGCACGCCACCGCCAGGCCGAGCAGTCCTGAGGTGAACATGATCTTGCACGTGCGCGCGAGCGCCATCGCGGGTACTCCAGTCGGCGGGTCGGGGCCGTTCGGCACGGGGGATGCCGGGCGAACCCGCTCCACTCTGGCCGTGATCGCGCGTGGTTACGAGGCGCGACCGGGGGTTGTCGCGCACCTGGTGCCGCCCCGTGGCCAATCCGTGACCGGAACGGCACGGCTGGTGACAATCCTTGGCCACATGCCACTTAAACCGCGAGCGCGAACAACAGGATGAAGATCGCGACACCGGCTACCCACGCGGCCATCAGCCAGCCGAAATCCCGGACCGGATCCACCGCGCGGCTCTCTTCGCCGGGCACGTACACGCCGCGCTCCTCGAACCAGTCCGCCCAGCGGGCGAACCAGCGCAACGGGTTGCGCGACGACATCCTGCACCTCCGGGAACCGGTTCCGCCGGTTACAGTACGGGTTCGGCCGGGTGCCCCGGAAGGACCGGCCGGCCGTCCATCCCCGACACCCCACGGTCGGGTGAACCTCGGCGGTGCCGGTGTAGCAGATCAAGCGAGTCCGTGACGCCGCAGCACCGACACCGCACGCACGGTCGCGTAGCCGCGCCATTCCAGCGCCGCGGCGGGTGAGTAGCTCGCGAAATCGACGCGCCAGCCGCCGTCGTCCTGCTGTTCGCCCGCGAGCCGCCGCAGTTCGGCGTCGATGACGTCGTTGGCGAACAACGCGCGCGCCGGGCGGTCCGGCAGCGGCGCGAAATCCAGCGCGCGCAGGGTTTCGCCGTCCGAACCACCGTCCACCGGGGCCAGGCCGTCGGCCGGGACGAACGCGGCGAGGTGGGCCAGCAGCGCGGGCGCTTCCGCGTGGAGTTCGTGCGCCGCGTCCACGAACTGCACCGCGAAGGACAACGCGATCGCGTGCGGGGCCGAGGAAAGTTCGCGGATCGCGCGGAAGCAGTACTGCGTTGCCGCGGCGAGCCACGGGTGTTCGCGCACGGCCCGGTCGTGGCGGGCGACGCGCAAGGCCACCCCGGCGGCGAAAGCGGTGCTCTGGAGGGTGGCCACCGCCGGATCGGCCTGGGCCCAGAACGGCGCGACGCCGGCCGGGTCCGCCACGGGCAGGGCGAACGGCAGGCCACCGTCCGGGCGGGACACCGTCGCCAGCCAGTCGCAGAGCCGCACCGCGTGCGGGGTCGTGTCCGGGGCGATTTCCTCGAACACCTCGAAGGCGTGCAGCGCGCCGCCGGGCTGGCTTTCCGGGGCGCGCAGGTCCGGTTCGAGGCCCCAGCCGTAGCCGCCGTCGGGATTGCGGTAGCCGTCGACCGCGGCCAGCACGGCGTCGGCGTTCGCCGCGCCGCCGAGCAGTTCGAAGCGGCGGCGGTCGAGGAGGCGGGCGTGCGTCGCCATGAAGGACGCCGCCGCGGGAAGGTTCACGGGCATGCGGCCAGCGTCGCACGGCCGTCTTGAACGGATCGGACCCTCAGGGCAGCTGTGGCCCGGCGGCGGCTTCGCGCAGGCGTGCTGCGTCCTGGCCGGGCGGCGCACCGAACAGGCGGCGGTACTCGCGGTTGAACTGCGAAGGGCTGTCGTAGCCGACGAGGTGTCCGACGCCCGCGACGTCACCCGCGTCGGCCAGCAGCAGCGACCGCGCCTCCTGCAGGCGGATGCGCTTCTGGAACTGCAGCGGGCTCATCGCGGTCGCCGCCCGGAAGTGGCGGTGGAACGCCGACGCGCTCAGCCCGCTCAGCCGGGCGAGCTCCTCGATCCGCACCGGCTCGGCGTAGTTGTGCCGGATCCACCGGATCGCGCGGCCGACGTGGGCGGCGCCGCTGTCGGCCAGGCCGAGCCGGCGGACCAGGCCGCCGTGCGGGCCGGTCAGCAGCCGCCAGAGGATCTCCCGCTCGATCAGCGGCGCGAGGACGGGCACGTCGGACGGGTGCTCGAGCAGCCGCACCAGCCGCAGGACCGCGTCGAGCAGCTCCGGGCCGGCGTCCCCGATGGCGATGGGGGACGCCGGTGGGGTGCGGGGTGGCGCATCGAGGAGCAGCGGAGCGATCGCCGCGGGCCGCAGCGCCACGCCCAGGCCCAGCGCGGGCGTCCGCGGCGTGGCGTCGACGAAGTGGCCGGTCACCGGCAGGTCGGTGCCGACCAGCAGGTACTGGCCGGCGCGGTATTCGTGCACCTGCGCACCGAGCAGCAGCCGCTTGCCGCCGTGGGCCATCACGACCAGCAGCGGCTCGGCGAGCGAGTGGTGCGGCTCGCTGGTGTCCACTTTGGACAGCAGGAGGCCCGGCACCGCGGTGCGCAGGTCGGTGTGCGCGTGCCGGGCGACCAGGTCGCGGAGTTCTTCGAGCACCGGTCCAGGAAACCGAGGTCGAGAGGATTGTGCAAGAGGTCGGGGCGATCGGTCTACCGGTGAGCAGGTGATTCGCGGTTTCCTGGTTCTCGTCGATCCGCCAGGCAAGGAGAGTTTCGTGTCACTCGATCACTACGTCACCCTGGGCCGGTCCGGGCTCCGCGTCAGCCCCTTCGCCCTCGGGGCGATGACCTTCGGGGAGGACCCCGGCGGTGCCGGCTGCAGCGTCGAGGAGTCCGGGAAGATCCTCGCGACCTACCTCGACCTCGGCGGGAACTTCGTCGACACGGCGAACTTCTACACGAACGGCCATTCCGAGAAGATCCTCGGCGACTTCTTCGCCGCCCACCCCGGCCGCCGGGCGCGGGTGGTGCTCGCGTCGAAGTTCTTCGGCAACATGTTCCCCGGCGACCCGAACGGCGGCGGCGCCGGCCGCGGGGCGATCACCGCCCAGCTCGAGGAAACCCTCCGGCGGCTGCGGACGGACCACCTCGACCTCTACTGGCTGCACAACTGGGATCGCCACACGCCGATCGAGGAAACCCTGCGGGCGCTCGACGACCTGGTGCGCGCGGGCAAGATCCGGTACGTCGGCTTCTCCAACACCCCGGCGTGGGTCACCGCGCAGGCGCAGACGACGGCGCTGCTGCGGGGTTGGACGCCGTTGGTCGCGCTGCAGGTCGAGTACTCGCTTCTGGCACGGACGGTCGAGGGCGAGCTGGCGCCCTTCGCGCTCGACCAGGGGCTGGCGCTGGTGCCGTGGAGCCCGCTGAAGAACGGTTTCCTGTCGGGCAAGTACCGGCGCGGCGCTTCGGCGCCGGACTCGGCGCGCACGGCTTTCGTCGGCGGTCCGTCCGAAGCGGAGTTCGCGGTGATCGACGCGGTCGCCGCCGTCGCCGAGGAGAACGGGACGACGTCGGCGGCGGTGTCGCTGGCGTGGCTGCTGGCCCGGCGCGCAACGGTGGTCCCGATCCTCGGCGCGCGACGGCTGGAGCACCTGACCGGCAACCTCGCCGGCCTGGACGTGAAGCTGACGCCGGCGCAGCTGGCGCGGCTGGACGAGGTTTCGGCGCCGACGCTGGACTACCCGGCCCCGATGCACGGCGCCCAGCGCGCGATGCTCCAGTTCGCGGGCGCGACCGTCGACGGCGAACCGTCCACTGTGTACCCGCCCTTGCTGCAGAGCTCCGTCCGCTACTGAGAAGTCAGCCGCGCGAGGACGTCGTCGAGGCCGTGTCCGATGTGGTCCGGCACGCCGGCCTCGCGCAGGGCGGTCCGGAACTGTTCGTTGATGCCGCCGGGCGTCATGTGCTTGGCGGCCAGTTCGTCGAGGGTGCCGTCGTGCCGGCGGAGGGTGTGGCCGAGCTCGCCGAAGACGTGGGCGACGTAGGCGTTCGCGTCGTCGGGACGGACGCCGTGCGCGGCCATCCAGGCGGCGATGGTGGCGAGCTGGTCGAGGTGCGCGGCGAAGGTGGCCGTGGCGGCGCTGAAGGCGGCCAGCGCGGTTTCGTCCCGGGGGACGACGACTTCGCCGACGCTTTCGAAGAGGGCGCGGGCGGCGGGATCGTCCGGGTGGAGGGCGGTGCAGCTCGCGCGGCGGCTCGCCGTCGGCAGCGGGATGGACCGGACGACGCGCTCGGCGGGACTGACGTGGGCGCGCAGCTCGGCGAGGGTGAGGGCGGCGACCGCGCTCACGACGACGTGTCCGGGACGGAAGGTGAGTTCTCCCAGCACGTCCCGGGCGATCTGCGGGCGCACGGCGATCACGACGGTCGTGGTGCGGTCGAGGACTTCCTGGTTGCTGCCGGCGACGCGCACGTTCGGGAACCGGGCGGCGAGATCGCGCGCGATGCGGTGGTTGCGCGGGGAGAGGTGGATCTGCGGCGGGTTGCCGCTGCTGCTGAGACCTTCGACGATGGCGGCGGTGAGCTCACCGGTGCCCACGAATCCGTACGACTGCATGGTTGACTCTAACTGCGGAACGTCCGGCGGTAGGTGTCCGGCGGCACCCCGACCGTCCGGTTGAAGTGCCGCCGCAGGGTCGTCGCCGTGCCCATGCCCACCGCCTCCGCCACCGCGTCGATGCCCGCGTCCGTGTTCTCCAGCAGCTCCTGCGCGCGGCGGATGCGCTGGTTCAGCACCCACTGCAACGGTGTCGTGCCCGTTGCCGCGCGGAAGTGGCGGGCCAGGTGGCGGGAGCTCATGTTCGCCCGGCGGGCCAGGTCCGCCACCGTCAGGGGGCGGTCGAGGCGGGCGGTGATCCACGGCATCAGGGCCGCCAGCGGGTGGTCGTCGCGGGTGGGGACCGGGGCCGGGACGAACTGGGCCTGGCCGCCCGCGCGGTGCGGGGGCACCACCAGCCGGCGGGCGATCGCGTTGGCCGCCGCCGGGCCGTGGTCGGCGCGGACCAGGTGCAGGCACAGGTCCATCGCCGCCGCCTTGCCCGCCGAGGTGAGCACCTGGCCGTTGTCGACGTAGAGCACGTCCGGGTCCACCGTCACCCGCGGGTACCGGGCCGCGAGGACGTCCGTGTGCGCCCAGTGCGTCGTCGCGCGCAGGCCGTCCAGCAGGCCGGCGGCCGCGAGCACGAACGCGCCCGTGCACAGCGACGCCACCCGGGCGCCGCGGGCGTGGGCCGCGCGCACCGCGTCGACCAGGTCCGCCGGCGGGTCCGCGTCGACGTCGGCCCAGCCGGGCACGATCACCGTGTCCGCGCCGGCCAGCCGGTCGAGGCCGTGGTCGGGTTCGAGCCGGAACCGGCCGACCCGCACCGCGTGCGAGCCGCAGACCGCGAAGGCGTAGCGGGGATCGTCGCCGAACACCTCGGTGGCGATGGTCAGCTCGAACGAGAGCATTCCGTCGGTGGCGGCGAGCGCGACTGCGTGCATGTCCGAAACTGTACGCAGCACGTCGTTCCGGACACTGGTGAGCGGGGGACGCCGTCGCCAGGATGATCACCATGACTCCGGTTCTGGTTTACGGCGCTTACGGACACACCGGCCGCTTCGTGGTGGCTGAACTGCGGAAACGCGGCTTCGAGCCGGTCCTTTCCGGCCGGGACGCGGCCCGGTTGCCGGGCGGGCGGCCCGCGCCGGTCGACGACCCGGCCGCCCTGGACCGCGCGTTCGACGGCGTGGCGGCGGTGATCAACTGCGCGGGCCCGTTCGCCGCGACGGCCCGCCCCGTGGCCGAGGCGGCGATCCGCGCCGGTGTGCCCTACGTGGACGTCGCCGCGGAGATCGAGGCCAACCTCGACACCTTCGAGCTCACCGCGGACACCGCGGTGGTGCCCGCGATGGCGTTCTTCGGCGGCCTGGCCGACCTGCTGGCCACGGCGGCCATGGCCGGCTGGCCGGCGGCCGACGAGGTGCACGTCGCCTACGGCCTCAGCGGCTGGCACCCGACACCCGGGACGCTCGCGGCGGGCCGGGTGTCCCGGGAACGCCGCGACGGCCGCCGCGTCCGGTACGCGGGCGGCCGCCTGGAGTACCGCGACGACGCCCTGCCGACGCTGGAGTGGACCTTCCCCGAACCGCTCGGTGCGCGACCGGTGCTCGGCGAGTTCTCGATGGCCGACATCGTCACCATCCCGCGGCACCTGAAGGTCCGCGACGTGACGTCGTACCTGACGGTGGACGCGGCCGAGGGGCTGGCGGCGGCCGCCGGGCGCGACTCGGCGGAGACGTTCGTGGTGGAGGTCGTGGTGCGCGCCGGGGAGGAGGAGCGCCGGATCGTGGCGCGGGGGGAGGACATCTACGCGGTGAGCGCGCCGCTGGCGGTGGAGGCGGTGGAGCGGATCCTCACCGGCCGGGTCCGCGCGAACGGCGTGGCGGCGGCGGGGGAGCTGTTCGACGCGGCCGATTTCCTGCGGGCGCTGGCGCCGCACATCACGGTGGAGCAGCGGTGAAACCGGGGTGGACGTCCCTCGAGTGGGCCCGGAGAGACTCGAACTCTCACTGGCACGGACCTAAACCGTGTGCCTCTGCCAATTGGGCTACGGGCCCCCAGCACTTCGCAGCGTAGCGTGCGGCGTGGCCCATGCGGCGGGCGCCGGGCGGTCGACTAGGTTGGGGCCCGGAAGTCCCAGCGGCGAGGAGGACAAGTGGCCCGCGATCCCGAGACGATCGAGCGTGAGATCGAGCAGGCTAGGACCGCTCTGGCGGCGACGCTCGACCAGCTCACCGTCAAGGCCGACCCGAAGAAGCTCGCCGACGCGGCCAAGGACGGCGTGCGCGCCAAGCTGGACAACCCCAAGGTCAAGTTCCCGCTGATCGGTGCGGGCGTCCTCGTGCTCGTCCTGCTGGTGCGCAAGCTCCTGAAGTAGCTCAGGCCTGCTTCGCCGGCGCCTTGCTCTCCGCGGCGGGCGCCGGCTCGGCCTTGCGGTCCTCGACCGCCTTCGGGAGCTGCTTGCTCGGGGGCAGCTTCGGCTTCTTCTCCGCCGAAGCCGACGCCGAAGCGGGCGCAGATGCCGACTCCGGTGTCTGCTGCTTCGGGACGCTGCCCGGGGGCGGGACCTCCAGCGGCGGGAGCTTCGGGAGCGTCAGCCGGGCCGTCATGTAGGCGCTGGTGAAGTCCAGGGCGCTGCCGTTGAGCAGGTGGACCACCGTGCTCCTGCCGTCGCCGGCGAGCTCCTCCACCAGCTGGTCGGCGCGGTCGCGGGCGGCGATGATGCCCGGCGCCCGCGCGGTCAGCTCCTTGCCGTGGCCGCTGACCGTGACCGCCCAGTCCGCGTCTTCCTGGACGTACATCGCCGTGATCATTTCCACCATCTGCCTCACGCCCCTCTCCCTCACCAGCATCCTTACACAACCGTGACGCAGGCACCGCGCTTTCGTGACGCGGCTCCCGTGCCCCTCCTCCGGTCGTGAAGCTCCAGCACACTTTGTACCGTGTCAGCAGAACAGTAGAGCAACTCTGTGTCACAGGACACGACAGCGCTGAGTAACGACCAAATGGCCTAATGCACGCGCAGGCTACCGTGCACGGTGCGCCAGGCCGCTCCACAGCACGTCCATGGCGTATTCGGTGGCCGCTTCCGGGCTCACTTCGTCGTGCCGCTCGCACCAGATCGCGAGCCGCTCGCAGGCCCCGACCACGAATTCCGCGGCCGCTTCGGCCCGCAGGTCGTCGCCGCTGTCGAAGTGGCCGCTCATCAACGCCGCGATGAGGTCGGTCTGCTGGCGGCGGGTCTCCTCGACCTCGTCCGCGGCCGGCGTGCCGATCAGCGCCATCTCGTGGCGCAGCAGCGACCACGCCTGGCGGCGCTCGCGGATGAACACGAAGAAGGCCAGCAGGCCGCGCCGCAGTGCGTCCTCGGCGTCCGCCGCGCCGACCGTGGCCTGCTCGGTGACCTCGCGCAGCACCGCGCGGGACTCCCGGATGCAGGCCAGCAGCAGGCCCTCCTTCGAGTTGAAGTACTCGTACAGCATCGGCTTCGAGACGCCCACCAGTTCGGCGATCTCGTCCATTGACGCCGCCGCGTAGCCGCGCTCCGAAAAGACCTGCTCGGCGACCTCGATCATCTGTCGCATCCGGTCGGCCCGGGGCATGCGCTTGCGCTTCGCGGTGGTCACCCCGCACACTCTACCGGGGGTAACCTACTCCGAGTAAGATGGACGACGGGTAACAGGAACCGGGAGGCCTCATGGGCAACCGCACGGAGACCGGGGTCGTCATCGTCGGGACCGGGTTCTCCGGTCTCGGCATGGCGATCCAGCTGCGCAAGGAGGGCCGCGACGACTTCGTCATCCTCGAGAAGGCGCACGACGTCGGCGGCACCTGGCGCGACAACAGCTACCCCGGGTGCGCCTGCGACATCCCGTCGCACATGTACTCGTTCTCCTTCGAGCAGAACCCCGGCTGGTCGCGCGCGTACTCGCCGCAGCCGGAGATCTGGCGGTACATGCGCGAGGTGGCCGACAAGCACGACCTTCGCCGCTTCATCCGCTTCGGCCAGGAGATGACCGGCGCCCGCTGGGACGCCGAGGAGAACCGCTGGCACGTCGCCACGAGGGGCGGCGACGAGTTCGTGGCGAACGCCCTGGTCGCCGGGGTCGGGGCGCTGCACCTGCCGATGATCCCGCAGCTGCCCGGCATCGAGGCGTTCGCCGGCCCGGCGTTCCACTCCGCGCGGTGGCGCCACGACGTCGACCTCGCGGGCAAGAAGGTCGCCGTGATCGGCACCGGCGCCAGCGCGGTCCAGTTCGTGCCGAAGATCGCCCCGGAGGCCGAAGCGCTGACGCTGTTCCAGCGGACGCCGCCGTGGATCATGCCGAAGGCCGACCACGAGATGTCCGGGCGCACCCGCGCGCTGTTCCGGGCGTTCCCGCCGGCCCAGCGCGCCTACCGCAGCCTGCTCTACTGGCTGCTCGAAGCCCGGGCGATCGGCTTCAACGGCCAGTCGTGGGTGATGAAGCTGGGGCAACGGCTGGCCCAGCGCAACATCGACCGCGCGATCACCGACCCGGCGCTGCGGCGCAAGGTCACCCCGGACTACACCATGGGCTGCAAGCGCGTGCTCATCTCCAACGACTACTACCCGGCGCTGGCCCGGGACAACGTCGACGTCGTGACCGACGGCGTGCGCGAGGTCCGGGAGCACAGCGTCGTCGACGCCGCGGGGGTCGAGCACGAGGCCGACGTCATCGTCTACGGCACCGGCTTCCACGTCACCGACGCCTTCGACGACCTGGAGATCGTCGGCCGGGACGGGCGCAACCTCGGCAAGGAGTGGGCGACCGAGGGCATGCGGACGCACCTCGGCATCACCGTCGCCGGGTTCCCGAACCTGTTCTTCCTGCTCGGGCCCAACACCGGTCTCGGGCACAACTCGGTCGTGTTCATGATCGAGGCCCAGATCTCCTACGTCGCCGAAGCACTGCGGCTGGCCCGCGGCCGGGCGATCGAGCCGAAGCCCGAGGCGCAGGAGCGGTTCAACGCGCGGATCCAGCGCAAGCTGGCCAAGGGCATCTGGACGCGCGGCGGCTGCAAGAGCTGGTACCTGGACGCGAAGGGCGTCAACCGGACGATCTGGCCCGGCTTCACCTGGCGCTACTGGCTCGACACGCGCAAGCTGCGCCGCGAAGACTTCCGGATCGGCTGAGCGGTCGTGAGTGTTTAGACGGGTTCTAACCCGTCTAAACACTCACGACCGGGGTGGGGCTAGCGGGAGGTGTAGCGGCGGAGGTGGGCGATCAGGTCCACGGTCGGCAGCCCGCACAGCTCGGCCATCCGCTCCAGCGCCGGCAGGTCGAGGGCGATCTCGCCGCCGGCCTGCTCGCCGGAGTGCCGCAGGCGGTCCTCGGCCCAGCGGCGCAGCGGCAGCAGGTCGGCCGGGGCGTCGGCGACGACCTTGCGCAGGTCCACGCGGACCCGGCCGGGCTCGTCGACGAACACCCGGCGGTGCACCTTGGCCAGCAGGTCCTGGGGCAGTTCGTCCATCGCGACGCACAGCTCGACCAGGCGCACGACGGAGCACTGTCTGGTGCCCAGCTCGTAGGTGGCCAGCGTCTGCAGCGAGATCTCGCTCTGCAAGTGCTGGTTCAGCTCCTTGCGCGTCCAGCCTCGGCTGCGCCGGAGCTTGCGGAGCTCGTCTCCGAGGATCCGCTGGTACTCCTCAGCGTCGATCAGCACATCAATGTCCCCTGCCGTGCGCTCCCACGGCACCCGCACGACCGTGACAATTCCCGTGCAGGTGCACCCTCACACGTATGTAAGTGCGCTGAGGCCCGGCCCTTACGCGAATTCGGGCATGTCTTTGATACCGATTGCGCGAGTTAGGCCGAACGGGTTAACGGCGGCTCGCTGAGCGGGTCAGTTGACGCAGGGAACGCCCTCGGCCGTGATCGCTTTGTCATCCTCCGCGGCCGGCGGCGGGGCGGCGGCCTGCGACGACGTCGCGCCCGCGGCGCCGGCGCCGGAACTCGCGGCGGAGTCCGTGCCCTGGTAGTCGGCGCCGAGGAACACGGTCACGTGCCCGGCTTGGACGCTCTTGTCCTCCTGGACGGTCGGCGAACCGCCGAGCGCCTCCGCGACCGCCTGGCCCTTGTCCCTGCCGCCCTTCGGCACCCAGATCACCGTGGTCTTGCGCGCGGTCGCGTTGGCCGTCTCGCCGCCGGTGAAGCCCTTGCCTTCGAGGGTCTTGGCGACGCTCGCGGCGAGGCCGGTGCGGCCGGAGGCGTTGCGGACGTCGACGGTGGTCGCCTTGTTGGCCGGGTCGGCCTGGTCCGCGGGCGGCGCGGTCTGGCCCGGCTGCGGCCCGGCGATCCCCTGCACGAACTGCTTCACCTCGGCGGGGTCGACCTGGATGGCGACGCCGTCGTCGGGCGTCTTGTACTCGACGTTCTTCACCGGGATGGTGCGGAACTCGAGCTGGCCGCCGGTCAGGCCCTTCATCTGCTGGGCGAAGCCGAAGATGTCCCAGTTCTGGTTGAGCACGACCGACTTCTTGATGGCGTCGATCAGGTCGGACAGCTTCGACGGGTTGGTCAGCGTGCCCGCCGAGAGCACCTTGCGCGCCATGCCGGCCATGAACACCTGCTGGCGGACGACCCGGTCGAGGTCGCCGTTGGGCAGGCCGTGGCGCTGCCGGACGAACTCGAGGGCCTCGACGCCGGAGATCGTGTGCTGGCCCTTGGTGAAGTCGGCGCCGGAGTACTCGTCCTTGACGTTGTTCTTCAGGCAGACGTCGACGCCGCCGATGGCCTTGGTGATCTCGCTGAAGCCGAGCAGGTTCACCGCGGCGTAGTTGTCGATGGTCGACCCGGTGAGCTTCTCGATGGTCTCGATGAGCTCCTTCGCCCCGGCCTGGTTGGCCTTGACGTCGAGCTCCTTCGGGTCGGTGACGCCCTGTTTCTGCAGGTCCTTGCGGGCCTGCAGCATCGCCCGGGCGTAGGCGGAGTTGATCTTGTGCTTGCCGTAGCCGGGGATGTCGACGTAGGAGTCGCGCGGCAGGGACATCGCGACGGCCTTGCTGCCGTCGTTCGGGATGTGCACGAAGATCAGCGAGTCGGTGTTGAGCTCTCCGTCGGCGTCGCCGGCGCGCAGCTCGTCGAGCACCTCGCGCGGCAGCGGGTTGCCCTGGGCGTCGGTGCGGCTGTCGAGGCCGACCAGGAGGATGTCGCGGGCGCCGTCGGCGGGCTTCTCACCGCCCCCGCCGTCACTGATCACGTTCTGGTAGTTCAGCCCGTTGACCAGGCCCTGCATGGCCGCCCACGCGTACCCGGTCAGGCCCATCACCAGCAGCGAGACGACGGCCAGCGCGATCTTCGCGCCGCGGAAGGAGTTGCGGCGGGCGCGCGGGGCCGGGCGCGGCTGCGGACGCCGGGCCGGCGCCGGGTCCGCGCGCCGGGCGTCCGCCGGGTCACGGCGGGGTGCCGGGCGGCGCGGCGGCGTGCTGCCGCGCCGGGCGTCGTCCCGGCCTGGCTCGTCCTGCCAGGGCCGGGCGGGGCGGCGGCCGCCTTGCCCGTTCCGAGGCGGGTGATCCACGCGGGCGACTCCTCACTGCATCGATCGGGTGGTGCTACGGGATGGGACGCATGGTGCCTGCCCCGGGTTGCTGCAGCGTTACACATCCCCCCACGGATGTGTCATGCACCACCCAGTTTCCCGCACGTTCGACGGTTTCGCCTGGTCAGGACGGCGCATTGACCGTCGGCCGGACGGGCAGGAGGGTGCCGGCGGCGGCGAGCAGGGCGAAGCCGGCCGTCACGGCGTGGAGGGTGACGCCGAGGAAGCCGGGCGTGCTGCCGTCGGCGGCGAACAGCAGTGAGGGTGCGCAGGCGAGCGCCGTGGTCAGCCAGGTGCCGGTCGCCGCACCGGCCCCGATCCGGATCGTGTGCAGCAGGAACACCCCGAGCAGCAGGTGCACCAGGCTCTGGATCGGGTCGAGCCGCAGGCCCAGCAGGTCGGCGTCGGCGGCCACCCCGCCGAAGCGGGTCAGTGCGAAGCCGAACACGCCGAGCGTCGCGTAGCCGATCCCGAGCCCGGCCGCGGCCCGGGTCAGCACCGCCGTCCGGCGGCCGGGCAGGTCGGCCGCCCGCGGCTGCCGGGCGCCGTGGGTGTGCCGTTCGAACCACCAGAAGACGAGCGTCGCGGGCACCGCGAGCAGCCCGACCGCGACCAGCGTGCGGGGCCGGATCAGCCAGCTGAGCCCGTCGGCGATCCGGCCGGGCAGGTACACGACGGCGACCAGCAGCAGCATCGCGGCGAGGAACGCCAGGTACAGGCTCATCGGCGCGCGCAGGACGAACCGGGAGGCGGTGACGACGCCGGGCCGGCGGCCGGCCCGGGCCAGCGGGACGGCCAGCAGCCCGAGCAGGCCGAGCTGGACCAGGCCGAGCAGCAGCACGCCCCACGGCGGCGCGGACAACGCCGCCGGGGCGCCCGGGCTGCCCAGCAGGACGGGCGGCCCGCCCTTCAGGACACTCGCCATGGCGAGGCCCGCGACCCCGGTCGCGGCGGCCGCGGCGAGCAGGCGCCGAGACGGGCGTACGCCGTCAGCGTGCGCGAAGGCGAGCTGCTGGGCGAGGAGCGCGAGAGCGAACGTCGCTGCGTAGCGGGGTAGCGGCGATCCGACGGCGTCGGCGGTCACCTCGCCGCCGACGACCAGCGCGAGCAGGCCCGCGGCCGCGCCGATCGGGGCCCGGCGGTGCAGGACCAGCAGCGCGGGCGCGCAGACGATCGTCAGCAGGTACACCCCGAGCAGCCAGAGCGGGTGCAGGGCGATCCGCATGACGGTGGCCGTCGTCCCGGCCGGGATGCCGAGCAGTTCGAGCGCGAGCGGCGTCAGCAGCGCGACGACGGCGAAGATCAGCGCCGGGCGCAGCAGCGGGCTGGCGCGTTCGGCCAGGTAGTGCCGGTAGCCGCCGCCCGCCGCTTGCTCGGCGCGCCAGCCGGCGGCGTTGGCGTGGCCGCCGGCGAAGAAGATCACCGGGGCCAGCTGGGTGAGCCAGGTCAGCGGCCACAGCGCCGTCTCGTCCGCCCCGGCCCAGTGCGCCAGCGCCGTCGCGGACTCGCCGAGCAGCAGGACCACGACGGCGCCGGCCCCGAGCAGCGCCCAGCGGCCGACCTCGGCGGGCGCGACAGCCGGCGCGGGCCGCCGCGGTTCGCGGCGGGCCCGCAGCCAGCCGCGCAGCCGGAAGACCAGCAGGCAGCCGATCACGAGCACGCCGGCGACCATCGGGCCGATCGGGTCGCCGACCGGCGGGCCCCACCGCTGGTGCCACGAGTTGACGACCAGCCCGGCCGAGTAGAAGGAGGCGACGACCCGGCAGGTCAGCGCGGAGTTCATCGGGTTGAGGTCGCAGGTGTGGTGCATGTCGTGGGACAGCCGGTCGTCCAGCGCGGCCCGGGCCTCGGGCCCGAGCGGGTGGCCCTTGCGGTCGGCGTACCGGAGCAGGTCGTAGCCGAGGTCGTGCGCCTTGCACGGCACGGCGTAGTCCCACTTCGTGTTGTCGTCGCCCCACGGGGTCGAGCAGCCGCCGTCGACGTGGACCGCGCGGACGGTACCGTCGCGGGCCGGCATCGCGCCCGGGGTGACGCCGCTGAGCGCGGTGAAGTCCTTGGGCAGCCGCGCGAGGGCGTCGGGGTGCGGGCCGGGGTGGACGAGGGCGTCGATGGCGTTCTGCGCGGCGAGCACGTCCCCGGTCGGCGGCCCCTGGTCCGGCGGCGACGGCGGCCGCGAGGCGATCAGCCCGAACGCGAAGACGACCAGCAGGACCAGCAGCAGCCATCCGGACGTCGACCAGGGTCGGCGGACACGCGGCGGCTCGGACGGGGCTGGCATGGGTTCAAGGGTGCCAGCCCGGCCGTGGGGACGGCATGGGGATAGCCCCCGGAGCGCGCGGTGGTTTCCTGCCCGGACGGCTGCCCCTTCCTCCCTGGTGCCGCCCGGGTGCGCGGGTCGAGACTCGAAAGGGGGCGCGGCGACCAGGAGGCGGCAGTGCGCTCGAGCGGATCGGCGGCGCCGGTGGAGGACACCGTCCGCGCCCTGCGACGGCTCGCCCCCGGCGCGTTCCTGCGCTCACCGCCGACGCCGGAGCTGCGCCTGCTGGCGGCGGCGTTGCGCGACTGCTCGCCGGGCGCGCTGGCGCTGCGGCATCCCGACGCGGTGGCGCGGGTGGTGCTGGGAGCGCAGCGGCGCGCGTTGCGAAGGGCGATGACGGGGTTCTTCGGAGCGGAGGACCCGGAGACGGCACGGCTGGTCCGGGCGGCGCGGCTCGGTGCGGGGGCGTGGCGCGAGCACGGGTTGCGGGCGGCGGCGCTGGGCTGGGCGGAGGTGCGCGGGTACCGGGTGCTGGCGGGGGAGCTGTGCGGGGTGCCGGTGGTGCCGGACGAGGAGGACGGCCGGGCGGCGGCGGAGCTGACGGTGGCGGCGCTGCTGCCGGCGGTCGACGCGGGGGAAGGCGGGCGGGAGATCCTGGGCTCCGAGGTCGCGGGCGGGGCCAGCGCCTTCCTCGACGTGCGCTCGGTCCGCGTCGGCGAGAGGGGCTTTCGCGTCGATGTCCACGCCGATCCGCCCGTCGAAGTGCTCCGCGACCGCGCCGGGCTCACGCTGCGGGCCCTCTGGTGGAACGGCCTCGGGCGCGTTGCCGACGATCTCGGGTACGAGTACCTCCTGCTCGCCAAGGACCCCGCCGGCACCGGGACCGTGCGGCACTGGTGCCATCCCCGGCCCGCTCCGGGCGCGCGTGTGCTGCGGCTGGAGTCCGCCGGCTACCGCGGTGAGCGGCAGGTTCTCGACCGGGCTTCGGCCGGGTCCACCGCCGAGGTGCTCGTGAAGCTCGAACTCACCGTGCGGCTGGGGGCATGAGGCTGTCCGGGGCGAAGCACACCTGGTCGCGGCCGTTCTCCTTCGCCAGGTAGACCGCCGCGTCGGCCGACTGGAGCAGGCGGTCCAGGTTGTCGCCGTGGCGGGGGTGGCGGGCGACGCCGATCGAGGTCGTGCGGTCGGCGATCGTGGCCGGGTCGCCGCGCTTGTCCGTCGTCACTATGTGCAGCTTGGCGATCGCCGTCCGGATGCGCTCGGCCGCGTCCCAGGTCGCTTCTTCGTCGATGTCCGGCAACAGAACGAGGAATTCCTCACCGCCGAAACGGCCGACCAAGTCCGTCGGTCTCGTCACTTCGTCGAGGGTTTGCGCAACGGTGCGGAGCACGTCGTCACCCGCCGGATGTCCATAGGTGTCGTTAATCCACTTGAAGTGGTCGAGATCGACCATCAGCAGTGCCAGTTGATCACCCGATCGAGCGGTCCGTTCGAGTGCCCGCTCCGCCGACTCCGACCAGCCGCGCATGTTGAGAATGCCCGTTTTCGGGTCGGTCCGGACGTCGTTCTGGAGCTGATCGAGTTCCGCGAGGCGATTGAAGACCACGGTGGCCACCGCCATCACCACGACCATCGGCGGGACGACGGCGAGCAGGATCGCGGTCACCGCGCCGAGGCCGATGGTGACCGCTTCGAGGAGGTTGTCGGCCGGGCTGCCCAGGACGTTACGCAGGGTCGGCTCGGACGACAGCCCCAGCGCCAGTGCGCCGCCGACGTAGAGGATCTGGATCGCTTCGTAGACGACGCCGGTGAGCACGATGGTGCCCGCCTCGTACCAGAAACCACCCCAGCCGGGTTGCCCCAGCAGGTGCGGCCCGAGCGCCCCGTACGTCAGGTGCGCGACCGCGCCGGCCAGGCCGTGGGTGATCGAGGAGAAAATGAAGTTGTGGGCCGGCCTGCGCGCGATGAACCAGTGTTGCAGCCGGATCAGGAAAATGACGAGCAGGGTCAGCGGCACCGGCAGGATCAACGCGGCGGAAAACGTCCACACCGCGGTCAGGTCGATGAGGACTTTTTTGGTGCGGTTGCGCCGCCTTTCCTCCTGCCGCTGCGTCAGTTGAATGTGGACGGTCGCGCCGCCCGCGAGGATCCCGAAATTGATCCAGTCGCGATTGCCGGGCACCGCGGAATGGACGAAGGAAATCGCGAGCACGGCGACCGCGACGACTTCGAGGCCGAGCATGAAGGCGATCAGCACCGGCGGGCGGCGCCAGAGCGCCCAGTTGCGTGGCCGGTAGGGGTGGTCGCGTCCGGCCGGACCGCCTGCCGCTTCGGCGTGCGCGGTCACCGGCGGGTGCGCGGCCGGGCCCCGCGCCCGCCGGGCGGCCGCCCCGCCCGCGGCGGCGGGGTCGTCGTCTGGTCCGGGATGCAATTGGTCACCTCCTTTCCAGCCTAGCCCGGTACTTGAGTAATCTCATCGGTACCTGCCAGAGTGTTGACGCATTCCGCGGTTGGGTATCATCCTTCACCAACAGAACCTCGCGTTCGCGGCCGAACTGACCGCGAACGCGGCGCAATAGCTTGTTCATGCTTCGCTTGACGGAGGTGGCGACCCGATGTCGAACCGCGACGGCTGACTCGGACGCGAATTGCTCGCCGTCCCCAGCTGAATGTCATTCATGATCTTGCCCTGTACGGAGAGGTGGCGACCGATGTCGAACCGTGACGGCTGAATCCGGCGGAAAAACCGTTCATGACGACTCCGGCCCCGGTTCCGCACTCCCGACCCGGCGCCACGACAACGCGACCGGGACGGCCACGAGCAGTCCCACCGCCCCCGCGAGCGCAATGGTCGCGTTCGCCGACCCCAGGCCCTGCGCGACCAGCCCGCCGACCCCCACCCCCACGCCCTGCGCGACCCGCAGCCCCGTCCGGTAGAGCCCGCCGGCGCTGCCCCGGATGTCGTTGGGCACCCACGTGATGAACGTGGCCGTCACCGTGATGACGTACGCGCCGGTCGCCCCGGCCAGCCCGAGCAGCACCAGCGCGACGGCCAGGTTCGGCTTCAGCGCGAAGGCCGCGAGCGCGGCCAGCGGCAGGGCGGCCAGCACGCCCAGCAGCTTGCGGCGGTGTTCCGTCGAGACGAACCGCGACAGCAGGAACGTCCCGACGACGAACCCCAGCGGGTCGGCGGCCAGCAGCCAGCCGACCGCCTGGTCACCCGCGCCCAGCTGCGCGGCGAGCGGCGCGGCGAGCCCCTCCGGGATCACCGCGAGGCCGACGAGCCAGGACAGGTAGAGCAGCACGCGCAGCCGTTCGTCGCCGAAAACCTGCCGGACGGCGCCGAACCACGGGCCGCCGCCGTTCCCGGCGGCCGGCCGCCGCAGCACCAGCAGCCGCACGGCGACGGTGGCGATCACGAACGTCAGCGCGTCGATCGCCAGCGCCCACGACGTGCCGATGCTCGTCACGAGCAGGCCGCCGGCGGCCAGCCCGGCCAGCATCGCGGTGTTGTTCGTGATCCCGCGCAGGTCCTGGCTCTGCAGGTAGACGTCGTCGTCGGCGAAGATCTCCCGGCCCAGCGCGTTCTGCGCCGCGTTGCACGGCGCGTTCGCCAGCCGGGCGAAGACGAAGAGGACGAACAGCCAGCCCATCGGCATCCCGGGCACGGCCATCAGCCCGATCAGCACCGCCTGCGCGAACGAGCCGGTCGCGAGCACCGCGCGCCGCGGGTACCGGTCGGCGAGCTGGGACAGCCCGAGCCCGCCGGCGAGCGCGGGCAGGAACGTCAGGGAGTAGACGACCGCCGACAGCAGCGGCGACCCCGTCCGGTCGAAGATCAGGATGGCCAGCGCGACGATGGTCAGCTGGTCGCCGAGCATCGACTGCGTCTCGGCGAACCACAGCGCGCGGAACTCGTGGTTGGCCAGGACGGCCCGGAGCCGGGGTGTCGCGCGCGTCGTCACCTCGTCACCACCGTCCCCCGATCGAGTGAACATGGACCGTCCGCATTGTGCCTCGTCAGTGACGGCCCCGTCCGGTGGAGTCACGTCCCACCACCGGAAAGCACTGACAGTATGCCGCCGGTCACGCCCCGGTGTCCCCGGAACGGCCGCCAGTCACCCCCTCGTGACCGGCGCGCGGGTACGTCCGGGCTGATCGAACCGGACTCGCTCGGCGCAGGGCGGCGGCCGCTCGTCGTCGCGCCGATGCCGGGTTGGACCGAATGGGCCAAGACTGGACAGGAGCCGGCCGGGGTGGACGGACCGCGCGCCGCCGGCGCTGCAGATCGGGGAGAAGCGATGGACGGGTTGATGCAGGGCAAGGCGGTCGTGGTGACCGGGGCCGGGCGGGGACTGGGCGAGGCGTTCGCCGTGCACGTCGCGCGGGCGGGCGGGGCGGTGGTGGTCAACGACGTCGACGCGGAGCTGGCGGAACGGACGGCCGAGACCATCCGGGCGCACGGCGGCCGCGCCGTCGCGAGCGGGCACAGCGTGGCCGAGGCGGGCGAGGCGCAGGACATCGTCGACCTGTGCGTCAAGGAGTTCGGCGGCATCGACGGGCTGGTCAACAACGCCGGGCTGAACTACGAAGCGCTGCCCTGGGAGGACGACGCCGAGCAGGCGCGGGAGCTCGTCCAGGTGAACGTCCTCGGCGTGGTCAACACCGGGCTGGCGGCGATCAAGGCGATGGTCGACGCGGGCACCGGCGGCTCGATCGTCAACATCTCCTCGGGTGCTTCGCTCGGGCAGCGCAAGCTCGGCGTGTACGCGGCCAGCAAGGGCGCGGTCGCGTCCCTGACCTACTCCTGGGCGCTCGACCTCGAAGACGTCGGGATCCGCGTCAACGCCGTCTGCCCGCTGGCGCACACGCGCATGGTGTGGAAGTCCGAGCGGTCGCTGCGCGCGTGCCCGCCGGACCGCACGCCGGCGCGGATCGCGCCGGTCGTGCTGTTCCTGCTCGGCGCGGGCTCGGATGGCATCACCGGGCAGATGATCCGGTGCAACGGCCCGCAGCTGCACGTCATGGGCCAGCCGTTCCTCAAGCAGCCGATCCTCGAGCGCCCGGTGTGGGACACCGAGACCGTGCAGAAGGCGTTCGACGAGGTCTTCTCCGCCCACCTGGAGAACTACGGCCTGGAAAAGCGCGTCCCGCCGCGGCTGCGCAAGTGGACGGAGTCGACCTCGCCCCGCACGGCTTAGGAACCCGCGGCCGGCTCGGGGTCGCGGGTCGCCGCGTACAACGCCTCGATGTCGGCCGAGTAGCGGTCGTTGATGACCCGGCGCTTGAGCTTGAGCGTCGGGGTCAGCTCGCCGGACTCGGGCGTCCACGTCTTCGGGAGCACGTGGTAGCGCTTGATCTGCTCGATCCGGGCGAGCCTGCTGTTGGCCGACTCGACCGCGCGCTCCAGCTCGGCGCGGACCGCCGGGTGGTCGGCGAGCTCCTCCGGCGCGGCCTCGACGCCGTTCGCCGCGGCCCAGCCGGGGGCGATCTCGTCGTCGATGACGATCAGGGCCGTCACGTACGGGCGGTCGTCGCCGATCGCCACCGCCTGGCCGATCAGCGGGTGCTCCTTGAGCAGGCCCTCGATCCGCGTCGGGGCGATGTTCTTGCCGCTCGAGGTGATGATCAGTTCCTTCTTGCGGTCGGTGATCGTCACGAAGCCGTCTTCGTCGATCGTGCCGATGTCGCCGGTGGCGTACCAGCCGTCGGCGTCGGTGGCGTCGGCGATCGTGCCGTCCTCCTGCAGGTAGCCGAGGAACACGATCGGGCCGCGGACCAGCAGCTCGCCGTCCTCGGCGACCTTCACCTCGACGCCGTCGAGCGGCTTGCCCACCGAACCCGCGCGGAAGTCCGTGCCGGAGTTGGACGTCGCCGCGCCGGTCGTCTCGGACAGGCCCCAGACCTCGCAGATCTCGATGCCGAGCCCGGCGATGAAGTAGATGATCTCCACCGGCAGGGCGGCCGCGCCGCTGGAGGCGACGAGCACCTTGTCGAGCCCGAGCAGCGCGCGCACCGGCGCCAGCGCGGCCTCGTCGGTCTGCCGGATCTTCTCGGCCAGCTCGGGTGGCACCGGCTGCCCGGCGCTGCGCAGCTTGTAGCCCTGCTGCAGCAGCTCGTTCGCCTGCAGCAGCGCGGTGCGCCGGTCCTCCGGCACGCCGGCGAGCATGTTCTTCAGCCCGGCGACCATCTTTTCCCACACGCGCGGGACGCCGAAGAAGCTCTGCGGGTGCACCTTGCCGAGCGCGCCGACGACGCCGGACGGGTCGGCCAGGGTGTGCACGTGCCCCGCCCAGACGATCGGCAGGTAGATCGACAGTTCGCGCTCGGCGATGTGCGCGAGCGGCAGGTACGCGATGTTCGTCGCGTGCATCGGCGGGTGGTGCAGCTCGGTGACCGCGTACGCCTGGTGGATCGCGTTGCGGTGCGAGAGCACGACACCCTTGGGGTCGCCGGTGGTGCCGGAGGTGTAGATCATCGACAGCGGGTCGTCCGGCTTGATCTGCCGCCACGACCGTTCGAAAGCGTCCGGGTCGGCGGCAAGCGCTTCCCGGCCCCGGGCACGCAGGTCCGCGAAGGCGAGAAAGCGGTCGTCGCCTTCCGGGATCGCCGTCGCGTCCAGCACGACGATGTGCCGCAGCGCCGGGAGGTCGTCGAGCACCGGCCGCCAGCGCGCCAGCTCGTTCTCCCCGCCGAGCACCACGACCGGCGCCGCGCTGTGCCGCGCGACGAACCGGATCTGGTCCGGGCTGAGGGTGGCGTAGGCGGTGCAGGGGATCGTGGCCAGGTGCGCCGCGGCGAGGTCGGCGACGATGTGGTCCGGGCAGCCCGGCGCCATGATCAGCACCCGGTCACCCGCGGCGAGCCCGAGCCCGGCCAGCCCGCGGGAGACCTCGGCGATGGCCGTGCGGAACTCCAGCCAGCTCAACGTCGGCTGGCCTTCGATGTCGAGCGAGGTGATCGCCGGCAGGTCGGGGTATTCGACCGCGTTGCGGTGCAGCAGCCGCGGGATCGTCTGACCCTCGGTCTGCTCGGCGACGGACGGGGTGGTCAACGCTGGCCTCCTCGGTGCTCCGGATGGCCACACTGTAGGGGCTCCCGACGCAGGTGGATAGAGAATCGCGGCCACGTCAAGCACCCCCGTCGAAACGGACATCCCGGTCAGGCCCCCACGACCGTCCACTGTGTACACGAGCGTCCGCGCGGGAACCGCGCTTCAATGGAGGGGTCACGGACGACTGGGGGGACCATGACGCGGTCGGCGCGCCAGCTGCTCGAGGAGATCCAGGCCGAACTCGCGCCGCGCGACGGCGACAACCGGCTCGTGCCGCTGATCACCGCCGGCCGGGCGCCGCGCGCGGTGTTCGCCGCGCTCGCCGCGGAGGAGAAGCTGATCACCCTCAGCGACTGGCGGAGTTTCCACGCCCTGGCCGCGCGGGCCGGCGAACCGCACGCGCGCAGCTTCTTCGGCGGGCTGGCGCCGGGGGAGCAGCAGGCGAACGGGATGCTCGACGGTCTGCTGGCGGCGACTGGTCCGGACCACGGGAAGGAACGGCCGCGCGCGGGCTGCCAGGCGTATCCGGCGTACGTCGCCTGGCTCGCGCTGAACGGCGAGTCGTCGGCGACCGCGGCCGGGATCTTCGCCAACTTCTCCGCCTTCGGCCGGTACTGCCGGGACGTCGCGGCGGGCATGCGCGCGCACTACGGGTTCACGGACGAGCAGTGCGCGTTCTTCGACTTTTTTGCCGCGGACGTTCCGGAAATAGAAGAACAAGCGCTCGCCGCGATCCAGGCCGGTCTCGACGCGCACCGGCTCGACGAACGCGAGGCGCACCGCTGCGCCCGGCTGTTCCAGAGCTACGAGCTGCTCTTCTGGAACACGCTGGCCGACGAGTTCCCCGGCTGACGGGGCCGCCCGTCCCGCGGAACCGGTACCGGGGTCAGCGCAGCGTGCCCGGTCGGCTGCGATTGCGGATTGACGGGAATTTCGGCTTCCGGCCCGGGGAATCCGCGGCCGCGCCCGCCGATCCTGCCCATTCCGCTTTCCCGGGGCTGTCCACTCCGGACGAACGCGGTCTTCCGGGGTGCTCGCCCGGGTCCGTGATGTTTGTCACCGAACGATTCGCCGCTGTCGTACGTAGAGGGTGCCGGCCGGATCGCGCCGCGGTGCCGGGAGCGCTTCCAGTACTCACATACGTGCGTGGAACGAAAGTCGCCCTGCGACGAAGCTCACGACTTACGGTGGTGGACTTTCGAAGCGCAGGCAGCAAGTGTTGACGGGTCACCGTTCCAAGATCACGTTCTCGCCACGGACTTGACGCGCCCAGGAGGGCTGCCTAACGTCGTCGCGGGCGAAGCAGACCACGGTGATGTTGATCCGGCTGGTCGGAATCCGGGTGCAGACCACCTCGGGCGACCCGAAACCATGTACTGCCGGAAGGAAAACGGACCCAGGTGAAGCAGATTTCTCTTCGACGCAACCGGGGATCCTCGATTCGGAAGCGCGTGCTCACGATCGCGCTCATCCCCAGTGTGGCCCTGCTGCTGGTCGGCGTGGCCCTCGCGGGTTACCTCATCTACGACGCGGTCACCGCTCGCGATTACACCAGCCGGATCCGGAACTCGGAAGCCCCGGCGATCCCGTTCTTCGCCGCGCTCCAGCAGGAGCGCCAGGCGACCCTGAGCCTGCTGGCCGGGCAGAGCAACCAGCGTGCCGTGCTGGCGGCCGTCCGCCCGAAGACGGACGCGACCGCCGCGAAGGAGATCGAGAACCTCCGCGACAACTTCGCCGACTACGACAACACCCCGCCGAGCGTGCAGAAGAACATCGCCACGTTCTTCGGGCTGTTCCAGCAGCTGCCGCAGACCCGGCAGGCGGTCGACAGCGGCCAGATGCAGATCAGCCAGGCGTTCACCTACTACAACCGGCTGTTCGACCAGTTCACCGACGGTGTCGCCGGGCTGGCGCAGAACGCCCGTGGCGCGCAGAACGCCTTCGACCGGCTGACCGCCATCCCGCTGTTCACCGCGGCCGACGCGATGCAGCGCAGTGACGCGCTCGCCGCCGCCGGGCTCGCCGCGGGCGGCCTCACCAACGACGACTTCCGCGCCTACGTCGGCCAGGTCGGTGCCTACCACGCCCAGCTCGACGCGTCGGCGCCGAAGATGATCCCCGACGTCAAGGCGAAGTACGACCAGCTGCTGGCCAGCCAGCCGTGGCAGACGGTCAACCAGGTCGAGACCGCGTTCCTGCGCGGCGACCTGTCGAAGCTGCCGGTGCCGCAGGACCAGTGGCGCGCGGCCGCCCGCCAGGTCGGCACCGCGCTGATGGGCATCTTCGTCCTGCAGAGCTCGAACGCGAGCCAGGCCGCCATCGACGACGCCGACTCGACGTTCACCGAGTCGCTGATCGCCGGTGTGATCGCCGTCCTGTTCGCGGTCTTCGTGGTGTTCGTCGCCGTCCGGCTGTCGAACCGGCTCATCGGCCGCCTGCACCGGCTGCGGGAGGACACCCTCGACGCGGCCGAGGTCCGGCTGCCCGAGCTGGTCGCCCGGGTCCAGGCGGGCGAGCCCGTCGACCTCGAAGAGGGCGGGCACTTCCTCGACCACGGCACCGACGAGATCGGCCAGGTCGCCGACGCGTTCAACAAGGCGCAGCAGACCGCCATCGCGGCCGCCATCGACGAGGCGAAGACCAAGGAGGGCACCAAGACGGTGTTCCTCAACATCGCCCACCGCAGCCAGGTCATCGTGCACCGCCAGCTGAAGGTGCTCGACCAGGCCGAGCGCAAGCAGGAGGACCCGGACCAGCTGGACACGCTGTTCCAGCTCGACCACCTCTCCACCCGCGCCCGCCGCAACGCGGAGAACCTGATCATCCTCGGCGGCGGGCAGCCGGGCCGGCAGTGGCGCAACCCGGTCGGGCTGGCCGAGCTGGTCCGCGGTGCGTCCGCCGAGACGGAGGACTTCGCCCGGGTCAAGTCGGCCGTGCTGCCGCAGATCGCCGTCCGCGGCCCGGTCGTCGGCGACCTCGTGCACCTGCTCGCCGAGCTGATCGACAACGCGACGTCGTTCTCGCCGCCGCAGTCGCGGGTCGAGATCCGCGGCAACGTGGTCGGCAAGGGTGTCGTGATCGAGGTCGAGGACCAGGGCCTCGGGCTCGAGCCGGACCAGACCGAAGAGATCAACGCGATGCTGGCCGCCCCGCCGGACTTCGGGATCATGGCGCTGTCGGACGAGCCGCGCCTGGGCCTGTTCGTGGTCGCGCGGCTGGCCGCGCGGCACGGCATCCAGGTGCACCTGCGGGAGTCGGCCTACGGCGGCACCCGGGCCATCGTGCTGGTGCGCACCGACCTGCTGGCCCCGCTGGCGGAGACCGAGCCGGAGCAGCCGATCACCCCGCCGAAGCCGGAGCTCGTGCCGAACCCGGTGGAGCCGGAGACCACGGCCAACGACGAGGTCGCGCCGCTCAAGCGGCCGGTCCGCCGCCCGGCCCGGCACCGCACCGAGCCGCCCGCCCCGCCGGCACCCGTCACGGCGCCCGCGGCCGTGACCCCGCCGCCGACGCCGGTCCCGCCGGTCACCGTCCCGCCGCCCGCCCCGGAGCGGTCGCAGCCGCCGTCCGCGCCGACGCCGGTCCCGGCCGGGTCCGTCTCGGAGCCGGTCAGCCAGCCGACGCAGGCCCAGCCGGCGGTGGCCCCGATCCGGCCGCCCGCCCCGCCCGCCCGGACCTCGCGCCCGGCGCGCCCGGCGGCGCAGCAGCCGGTGTGGCCCCCGCAGGAGCCGCGGTCGGCGACGCCGGAAGGCCGGCCGCAGCAGCCGCGCCGCCCGGAGGCTCCCGGCCGTCCGCCGCTGCCGCAGCGGCGACGCCAGCAGAGCCTCGTGCCCCAGCTGCGGGAGGACAAGCCCGCGAGCGCGGCGGAGCGCGAAGAGGTCCGGCTGGACTCGCCGGAAGCCGCCCGCAGCAGGCTGTCCGCCTTCCAGCAGGGCACCCGGCGGGCCCGTGACGAAGAGTTTCCCGAGAACGACGACAGGTACGGAGAGCGCGAGTAATGGTCAACTCAGGCGCCCACGAGCTCGACTGGCTGCTGGACGACCTCGTCAAGCGGGTCGCCGGGGCGGACCGGGCGGTGGTGCTGTCCTCGGACGGCCTGCTCATCGGGCGGTCGGGCAACCTTTCCGAGGAGGACGCCGAACACCTGTCCGCGGTGGCTTCGGCGTTCCAGAGCCTGGCCCGCGGCACCGGGCGGCACTTCGGCGGCGGCAACGTCCGCCAGACGATGGTCGAGATGGACCACGCGTTCCTGTTCGTGACGGCGGCCGGGCGGGGCGCGTGCCTCGCCCTGCTGGCCCGCGAAGACGCGGACATGGGTCTCGTCGCGTACGAGATGAACCTGATGGTGAAGCGCGTCGGCCAGGTCCTCACCTCGGCCCCGCGGACCGGCGCCGGCGTCCAGCCCACGTCGCCGTGAGCGCACGGCACGAAGCCTGGTTCGACGACGAGGCCGGCCCGCTGGTCCGGTCCTACGCGGTCACGGGCGGCCGCACCCGGTCGGACACACTCGGGCTCGACCTCATCACGCTCGTGGTCGCCCTGCGCACCGCGCACGAGGCGGGCATGCTCGAACCGGAGTACGCGCGCATCATCGCCTTGTGCCAGCGGCCGGTCTCGGTGGCCGAGGTGGCCGCCCGGGTCGATCTCCCGCTGCCCGTGGTGAAGGTGATGCTGAGCGACCTCATCGAGCAGAACCTGGTGCTGTTCCGTACCGCGGCACCGGTCCAGGAAACCCCCAACCGACACGTATTGCAGGCGGTTCTTGATGGCATCCGGAAACTCTGACCCCCGGCGGAACCTGACCGCGACCGCGGTCAAGGTACTCATCGCCGGCGGGTTCGGGGTCGGCAAGACCACGATGGTCGGCTCGGTGAGCGAAGTGCCGCCACTGCGGACCGAGGAGGTCATCACCACCGCCTCCGAGGGGGTCGACGACCTGTCCGGCGTCGAGCAGAAGACCACCACGACGGTCGCGCTCGACTTCGGCCGCATCACGATCAACCCGGACCTGATCCTGTACCTGTTCGGCACGCCCGGGCAGGACCGGTTCTGGTTCATGTGGGACGAGCTGGCCGAAGGCGCGCTCGGCGCCGTCGTGCTGGCCGACACCCGCCGGCTCGACAGCTGCTTCGCGGCCGTGGACTTCTTCGAGCGCCGCAACCTGCCGTTCGTCGTCGGCGTGAACTGCTTCGACGGCGCGTACCGCTACGGCACGGAAGAGGTCCGGCAGGCCCTCGACGTCGGCATGGACGTCCCGCTGCTGCTGTGCGACGCCCGCGAGCGGGAGTCGACGAAGCAGGTGCTGACCAGCCTGATGGAACACGTGATGGCGCGGTCCGACCTCGCGGCCGCCCAGGGCGGCTACTGATCGGACCGCGCTCCGCTCGTCAGCGCTTGCGCAGGTTGTCGAGCGCGAAGCGGCCCGGGCCGATCGCGGCGAACAGCAGGAAGACCCACGCGTAGACGGCGGCGGGCTCGCCCATGTTCTGCAGCGGCAGCAGCCCCATCGGTGCGTGCACGGTGAAGTAGGCGTAGGCCATCACACCGGAAAGCAGGATCGCGGCGGGCCGGCTGGCCAGCCCGGCCAGCAGCAGCAACGCGCCCACGAGCTCGAAGACGCTGCCCCACCAGCCGGGGAACGAGCCGAACGGGACGCCGCCGCCCTGGCCGTCGATCCCGCCGAAGAAGCCGAATCCCTGCAGGCCGTGGCAGCCGAACAGGAACGAGATCACGATCCGGCTGGCGCCGATGACGGTGCTCTTGACCTGGGCCGGGGTCTTGGTCCGGGTTTCGCGGGCGATGGTGGCGGTCATGACGGGTTCCTCTCCCTGGGGCTTGCTTGCCTTCTGCCTACGCGTCGAGTGACTTCTCCCCGGATCGACAACCCCGCCGGGATTTCTTCCGCCGGGTTTCGGGAGGATGGGCCGATGGCGGGCAAACAGAGTGCCGGGCTCCTGCTCCACCGCGGCCGCGGCGACGACGTCGAAGTGCTGCTCGGGCACATGGGCGGGCCGTTCTGGGCGAAGAAGGACGCGGCCGCGTGGTCGCTGCCGAAGGGCGAGCTGGACCCCGGCGAGCCGCCGGAGGCGGCGGCGCGGCGGGAGTTCACCGAGGAGCTGGGGCTGCCGGCGCCGTCCGGCGAGTACGTCCCGCTGGGTGAGGTGAAGCAGTCGGGCGGCAAGGTCGTGACGGCGTGGGCGGTGGCGGCCGACCTCGACCCGGCGGCCGTGGTGCCGGGGACGTTCACCATGGAGTGGCCGCCGCGCTCGGGCCGGCAGCAGGAGTTCCCCGAGGTCGACCGGGTGGCGTGGTTCCCGGTGGTGGTCGCCCGGGAGAAGCTGGTGAAGGGCCAGCTGCCGTTCCTGGACCGGCTGCTCGCGCTGGTCAGCGGCTGAGCAGCGCTTCCAGCGGCTTGGCGGTGAACGACGGCAGCACGACGTCGGCCTGCCGGAAGTCGAGCCGTTCGGTGATGGCGTTCGGCACGGCGACGCAGGTCAGCCCGGCGGCCTTGGCGGCGGTGACGCCGTGCGGGGTGTCCTCGAAGGCGAGGGTCTCGTTCGCCGGGGTCCGAAGCGCGTCGAGGGCGGCGAGGTAGAGGTCGGGGTCGGGTTTGGCCCGGTGGAGGTCGCCGGTGAGGACGGCGTCGAAGTAGCCGGCGATGCCCAGGCGTTCGAGGTGCGGGTTGACCCAGGCCCCGGACGAGCTGGAGGCGACGGCGAGCTTGATGCCCTGGGTGCGCGCGGTTTCAAGGTAGCTTTCGACGCCGTCGCGCGGGCCGAGGGTCTCGAGCAGCTCGTGGACGCGGGCTTTGGTGACCGGCCGCAGGGCATCGGGATCGACGCCGGGAGCGCGTTCGGCGAGCAGGGCGAACATGGCGGGCGTGGTGTGCTGGGTGCCGATGACGGCGTACCAGGCCTCGAGCGGGAGTTCGGTGCCGTGGGCGCGGAAGACCTCCTGCCAGGCCTGCAGAACGGCGGACTCGGTGTCGGCGAGCGTGCCGTCGAAGTCGAAGACCAGAGCGCGGGTGGGCACGCCTGCACGATGCCCGGTCGGTGATCGTTCAGGCAAGGGAGTTGTGACGCGTTGACGACCACGTCGACCTCGAACCGGTCGCGGCCGATGCGCTCGATTCGCCGATCCCGCCGTTTCCCGGGTGATCGGTCAGCTCAGGAAGAACTCCGTCAGCACCGGGGCCAGTGCCGCCGCCTTCACGATGTGGGTCTGGCCCGGCAGCGTCCGGTACTCCGCCGACGGCAGCACCTTCGCCAGCGATGCCACCCCGTTCCGCATCCACTCCGGGCTGCGGCCGCCGTCGATCACCGCGGTCGGGACCCGGACCTCCGGCCAAGCCGCCGGCAGGGGCTTGCCCGACTGCCGGTCGCCCAGCACCGCCGTGTCGTACGGGATCGTGTGGGCCACCCGCTTCAGCTTGGCCCAGAACGGCATGATCCGCATCAACGCCACCGTCACGCCGCTCAGGCCGACGCCTTCGGTCATGAACATCTTGACCGCCGTACCGCGCTTGCCCTCCTGCAACGCCGACGCGAGCCGGGTCGCGTAGTCCGCCGGGACGCGGGGGCGGGAGCCGTCCACCACGAACGGGGGCTCGTACAGCGCCAGCTTCGGTGCCGGGACGCTGCGGGCCGCTTCGAGGGCCAGCACCGCTCCCGAGGAGATGCCGAACAAGAACGCCTCGCCGCCCGCTTCCTTGACCACCGCGGCCAGGTCCTCGACCTCGCGGCCGACCGCGTACGGCCCGGTGTCGGTGCTCTCGCCGCGGCCGCGGCGGTCGTACGTGTACACCGTGAAGCGCGCGGCCAGTTCCTTCGCCAGCGCGTCGTTCGGGGAGGAGCCGCGGTAGCACATCGCGCCGTCGGCCGAGGTTGTCGTCGTCATGCGGACAGCCTGAACCCGAAGGGGCAAGCTGTCAAGACAAAAAAAGTTGTCGGTGGCCCCGCCGAAGCGGGCGAAAAGGGGATCAGGCCGAGCGCAGGGTGAGGAGCGTGATCTCGCTGGGCGCGAAGATCCGGAACGGCGGACCCCAGAACCCGGTGCCCCGGCTGTTGTACAGCTGGGTCGCCCCGTGCCGGGTCAGGCCGGACAGCGTCGGCTGGTCGAAGCGCACCAGGAGGTGGAACGGCCAGATCTGCCCGCCGTGCGTGTGCCCGGAGATCTGCAGGTCGACGTCGGCCTCGCGGGCCTCGCGGACCTGCTTCGGCTGGTGCGCCAGCAGCACCACCGGGACGTCCGCCGGCCGGCCGGCCAGCGCCGCGGCCAGGTCGGGGCCGTGGCCCGGCAGGCCGGACGCCGTGCCCGTCGGGTCGTCGATGCCCGCGAACAGGATCCGGTCGCCGCCGCGCTCGAGCAGCGTCGAGCGGTTGTGCAGCGTGTCCCAGCCGAGCCCCTCCATGTGGTCCAGCCACGCCTGGGCCTCGCCGAAGTACTCGTGGTTGCCGGTGATGTAGAACCGCCCGAGGCCGGCCTGGACGCCGCCGAGCGGGTCGACCTGCTTGCGGCGCTTCGCGACCGCGCCGTCGGCGAGGTCGCCGGCGTGGCAGACGACGTCCGCCTCCAGGGCGTTGACCGCCGCGACGACCCGCTCGGACCACCTCGTGCGGTCGATCGGCCCGAAGTGGGTGTCGGTCAGCACGGCGACGCGCAGGCCGTCGAGGCCCGGGCCGAGCCGCGGGATGACGACGTCGACCGCCTTCACCGGCGGCACCCGCATGGCGACGCGGTTGCCGTGCACGAGCAGCCCGGCGGCGACCAGCACGGTGGCGCCCGCGACGATCCGCGACCGCACCGGGTCGTCGACGCCGAGCAGTGCGACCCGCAGCACCAGGCTGAGCACGGACCAGCTCCACAGCACCCAGATCACCGCGAGGAGCGAGTCGCCGAGCCGGGCGGCGCCGTCCTGCTGCCGCCGCGCGTGCCCGCGGACCATGGCGACCGGCATCGCCACCATGGCCAGTGCGAACAGCGCCGTCCCGGCGATCGTGCCGGCGGTGCCCCAGTCCGGCGCCAGCACCAGCGTCCACCACGGCACGCTGAACAGCACGAGCAGCGCCAGAAGGGGGACGACGACCAGTTGGCCTCTCATCGAACCAGATTACAGCCCGCCGGGCTCTTACCGGTTTCGCTACTCTGGAGCCGGAGGAAGGGGGGCGCCCGTGACCACAGTGCTGGAGCTGGCGTTCCCCGTGCTGGCCAGCCCGACCGCGCTGGTCGCCTTCGCCTCCCTGGCCGCCGCCGGCCTGCTGGTCGTGCTGCTCGTCGGCAGCACGCACCGCAGTGAGCTGGCGTTGTGGTCGTCGCCGGTGCGCAGCCGCGTCACGGCCCTGCGCCGCCGGGCCCGCCGCGCCGAGTCGATCCGCCTGCGCGATCCCGGCGCACCCGGCCGCAGCAGGCCACGAGCACCCGGTTCCGGCAGCACGGCTGCCTAGGTTCCGGCCCAGCGCAGCCATTCCGCTCACCCCCATCCCTTCACTCGTGCGGAGTGCTGCCCATGTTCGGTTTTCTCGACGTGCCCGTCGCCGGCGCGTACCACCTCATCCACTGGCTCAGCGGCCCGCTGCCGGCGGCGCTGGCCATCGTCGTCTTCACGGTGTCCGTGCGGCTGCTGCTGCACCCGCTCGCCCGGTCGGCGGCCCGCGGCGAGCGTGCCCGGGCCGCCCTGCTGCCGGAGCTCCGGGCGCTGCAGGAAAAGCACGGCCGCGACCGCGACCGGCTGGCCGCGGAAATGACGAAGCTGCAGCAGGAGTCCGGGACGTCGCTGTTCGTCGGCTGCCTGCCGATGCTGCTGCAGCTGCCGTTCTTCACGGTCATGTACCGCCTGTTCACCACGGCCACGATCAGCGGCGAACCCAACTCGCTGCTCGGCGCGACCCTGCTCGGGACGCCGCTGGGCGCGCACGGCCTGGCCGGTGGCCCGCTCGTGTTCGTGATCGCGGCCGGGCTCGCCGTCGTGGCGTGGTTCACCGTGCGCCGGCAGCCCGCCGCCGGTGACGTCCCGGGCGGGAAGCTGCTGCGGCTGCTGCCCTTCGGCACCGTGCTCGCCACGCTGGTCGTGCCGCAGGCCGCCGGCATCTACCTGCTCACCACCACGGCGTGGACCGCGGCGGAGCGGGCGTTGCTACGACGCGGCTCGTGAGCGCCGCCAGAGCTCGACCGCCTCTTCGACGTCCACCAGCGCCACCGTGAGCGGCGGGCCCGTGTGGTGGTTGAGGTAGGCCTGGCGGATGCGGGTGTTGAGGTCCTCGACGAGCTCCCGCACCCGCCGTTCGGCCCGCTCCGCGGCGAGCCGGTCCGGCAGGTCCTGGACCTCGCGTTTGAGCGCGAGCGCCGGCGGCAGCAGCGCTTTCGCGTCGTGGCCGCCCTTGCGGACTTCGCGGAGCACCCACTCGGTCGCCGCGTCGTGGCCCGTGGGTTTCGGCAGCGGCTGCCCGGTGCCGGGCAGGTCGTCGAACTCGCCGCGCTCGCGGGCTTCGGCGATCTGCCGGTCGACCCACCAGCGGAAGGACACCTTGGGCGGCTTGCGTGCGGTCATCGGTGACACCCCCTCGGTCTGCCGTCCAGGGTAATCTCCGGGGAAAAGCGAGGGGACCGCATGACCGCCGAACGCAGTGGCGCCGAGGACATCGACCGCACGCTCGCGTTGCTGTGGCGCGGCCGCGGCGGCACCGGCGAACCGACCCGGGGCCGCCGCCCGACACTGACGATCGAGCGGATCGTCGCCGCGGCGGTCGCGGTCGCGGACGCCGACGGGCTCGCCGCCGCGTCGATGCACCGCGTGGCGAAGGAGCTGGGCGCGGGCACGATGACGCTGTACACGTACGTGCCGGGCAAGGCGGAGCTGGTTGACCTGATGGTCGACGACGTGCTCGTCGGACGGCGGCTGCCGGGGCCGGGCGAGCCGCGCCCGGGGGACTGGCGCGAGCAGGTGGCGCTCTACGCCGAGCGGACGCGGCGGGCGTACCGGGAGCACCCGTGGCTGTGCGAGGTGTCGCGCGTCCGGCCGCCGCTCGGGCCGGGGCAGCTGGCGGGGCAGGAGTACCTGCTGTCGATCATGGACGTGCTGGGCCTGCCGCCACGGGAGGCGGTCGCGGCGGCCAACGGGATCGGCACGTACATCGACGCGAACGCGGCCCTCGACGCGGAGAACACGAGGCTGGAGCGGAGTACCGGGCAGTCGACCGAAGCGTGGTGGCACCAGCGGTCGTCGTTCTGGGAGAACTACTTCGTGGTGGACGCCCACCCGGCGATGAACCGCATCTGGCTGGGCGGCGGCTTCGACCAGGGCGCCAAGGCCCAGGGCGACACGGCGTACGAGTTCGGGCTGAACCGGATGCTCGACGGCATCCAGGCCCTGGTGGACTAGCGCGGCGAAGGCCGCAGCCGGTCAGCGCCGGCTGCGCCACCTCAGGCGGCGTCGCTCCTGCCTCGGCACCGCCGGCTCCGCGTCGCCGCCGCGCAGCACCTCGCGGCAGACCGGGTCGAAGCGGCCGGGTTCCTCGATCATCGGGGCCGCCAGGACCACGTGGCCGCAGACCGCGTGGAAGCGGCCCTCGTGGCGGCCCGACGCGAACTCCTCTTCGGTGATCGCGTGCGTGTAGCCGTCGGTGTCGCAGCGGATGTGCACCAGGAACGGGTCCACCCGGCTCACCCCGGCGCGCTGGTCGACGTGGTCGTGGCCGGGGTGCCCGCCGAGTCGGCCGGGGTGTTGGCCGCCGTCGACGACGGGGCCGGGGTCGTGCTGGTCGTCGCCGGAGGTGTCGTGGGCGTCGACGACGGGGTCGACGTGGGCGTCGAGGAGGTCGGCGTCGTCGACGAGGGGGTGGTCGAGGCCGGGGTGGTCGAAGTCGGGGAGGACGACGTCGTCGTCCCCGGCAGGGAACCCGGCGGCACGACGACCACCGGCGGGGCCGGCGGCGGCGCCGGGACGCCGACCGGGGCACCCGCCGCGGCGGCGTCCGGGGCGTCCGGCGCGCCGATCGGGACCTGGCTGTCGGGCAGCTGCGCGACGCCGCTGCGGTAGGCCGAAGCCCACGCCATCACAGTGTCCACATAGGACTGCGAGTTGTTGTAGCGGCGCACGGCGATCCGCTGCCCCGCGTCCGTCGAGAGGTCGAGGCCGCCCGAGCACAGGTAGCGGGCCGTGGCCAGGGCCTCGTCGTAGATGTTGTTCGGGTTGGACACGCCGTCGCCGTTGCCGTCCGAGGCGTAGGAGCGCCAGGTCGACGGGATGAACTGCGTCGGGCCGACCGCGCGGTCCCACTGCGCGTCGCCGTCGTACTTGCCGCCGTCGGTGTCCGGGATCGCGGCGAACGCGCCCGCGCCGTTGAGCACCGGGCCGAGGATCGGCTCGAGCGTGTCGCCCGCCGCGTTGACGTACCCGCCGCGCGCGTGGTTCGACTCGATCCGGCCGATGCTGGCGATCAGGGCCCAGTCCAGGTGGCAGTTCGGCTGCTCCTTGGCGAGGATCCCGGCGGCGTTCTTGTACGCCTTGAGCATGCTCGCCGGGATGCCGAGCGGCCCGGAGATGCCCGCGGACCCGGCCCGCCCGCCCGGCACGACCAGCGGCTCGGGCAGCGGCGGCTGCGGCAGGCTGCCGTCGACGGCGATCGGCGGCATGACGATGTTCGGCTGCTGCTGCGGGGCGGCCCGGTCCGGCAGGACACCGCCGTTGCCGGCGTCGGCGACCACGACCGGTGCCGGCAGGCCGGTGGTCAGCGTGGGCAGCACGACGAGCGCCCCACCCGCGAGCGCGGCGGCGGTCCGGCGGACCGAACGCGTGCTCCTGCGACGTGGCCGGTGCTTGGGCATGGTCGTCCCCGCTTCCCTCGATCTGTCGCTGATCGCCTCACTCGATCGGCCTCACCCACCGGTACTGACCGGTAGGAGCAAACTATCCGATGGAACCGAACTTTGGCGAATGGCGCAGCAAAAACCGGTCCTCACGAAGAAGTTCGTCCGGATGGCACAAAACGTTAGGAGGGAATCTGTCAGATTCACCGAAACTTAACGTGCCCCTCCGGACAGTTTGTCCAGCAGGACACCGGGGACGGTGAGCCCGCGGTGCCGCACGTCCGAGGAAAACCGCCGGACGAGCGAATCCGACGGTGTCGCGGTGAACGTCACGACGTCCCGGTGCAGCGCCGGCTTCAGCCGCCGCAGCGCTCCCGCGAAGGTCCGCGTGAGCGCGGTGGTCGGGACCAGTGCCACGCCGAGCCCGGCCGCGGCGAGCTGGGCCGCCGTCGCCGCCTGTTTGGTCCGCATCACCGCCTCGAGCACCACGCCGTGCCGCGCCGCCTCCCGGTCGAGCCAGCCGCCGAGTCCATTGTCCCGGTGGTAGTGCACCAGCGGGAGGTCCGCGAGGGCGGTCATCGGGACGGCCGCCCGGGCGGCGAGGGGGTGGTCCGCGGCCAGCGCCACGACGATCTCCTCGCGTCCCACCAGGTCGGTCGTCCCGGTCCAGCGGCTCGGCCGCGGCCCGGCGGCGATGTCCGCTTCGCCGGCTTCCAGGGCTTCGACCAGCGCGTCCGCGCTCGTGGTCTCGGTCAGCGTGATCCGCACCTCGGGGCGGTGGCGGTGCCAGGCGCGCAGCACCGGCGCCAGCAACCCGGCGGTCATCGTCTCCGCGCAGGCGATCCGGAGGGTGCCTTCGCCGCCGCCGGACACCGCGCGGCCGGTCCGGAGCACCCGTTCGGCGGCGGCCAGCGCCGCCCGCGCGTCCGGGAGCACCGCCCGCCCCGCCGCGGTCGGGCGGACCCCGCGCGGCAGCCGCTCCAGCACCGGCGTCCCCAGTTCCCGCTCGAGCGCGCCGATCTGGTGGGACAGCGCGGGCTGGGACAGGTGCAGCCGCGCGGCCGCCTCGGTGATCGACCCGGCGTCGAGGACCGCCACCAGGCACTCGAGCGCGCGCAGCGTAGGCATTCGCCGATTCTATCGCAGCCATCGAAAACCTTCGGATCAAGACGGGATTGTCCGCGGCCCGGCCGGCGCTGAACCCGGGGTGCGAAACGGAAGGAGCACGGAAATGTCGTTCGAGGGAAAGCGCCTGGTCGTCGTGGGCGGGAGTGCGGGGATCGGCAGGCAGCTCGCGGTGGACGCCCGCGCGGCCGGGGCCGAGGTCATCCGGGCCGGGCGGAATCCGGCGCGGCTGGCCGAACCGGGGGTCCGGACCGCATTCGCGGATCTGGCGGAAGAATCGTCGCTGAAAGCGCTTGCCGAAGCGGTGGGTGAAATCGACTTCCTGGTCACCCTGGCGGCGGCGCCGGCGAACGGGCCGGTCGCGACGCTGGAGCGGGACGCGGTCGCGCGGGCCTTCGACGCGAAGGTGGTCGGCCCGCTCATGCTGGCCAAGCACTTCGCGCCGCGGTTCCGGGACGGCGGCGCGATGGTCCTGTTCTCCGGCGTCGCCGCGTGGCGCCCGGTGCCCGGGCGGGCGGTCATGGCGACGACGAACGGTGCGGTGGCGTTCCTCGCCGAGGCCCTGGCCGTGGAGCTCGCGCCGGTCCGGGTCAACGCGATCTCGCCGGGCATCGTCGACTCGGGCGCGTGGGACCGGCTCGGCGAGGCGAAGGCCGAGTTCTTCCGCCGGACCGCCGAGGCGAACCCGGCGCGCCGGGTGGGCCGGCCCGCGGACGTCTCGGCGGCCGCCCTCCACCTGCTGGCGAACCCGTTCGTCACGGGCTCGGTCCTGCACGTGGACGGCGGCGGCCGGCTCGCCTGAGAACGGTGGGTGAGCAAGCCTTTACACGAAGGGGGGCGATTCCTATGATCAGCCGTCCGGACGCGCTGCCGCCCGTCCGGACGGCCCAGGTGGAGGGTTTGATGGCACGTAGGGCTCCGCGCCCCGAGCGGGTGACCGTCGCCGAGCTGCTGGGCCGGTCCGACGCACCGGGCGACCGCTACCGCGACGAGGACACGCTCGTGCTCCCGCGAGCGCGCCACCGCGAAAAACCGCAGGTCCTGCGGTCGTTGACGCGGCTGCGGGTGTTCTCCGTGGTGGCCGGGGCGCTCGCGTTGACCGGCGGGGTCAGCGCGGCGGTGTCGATGCCGCCGGCGCGGACCGCGGGCGCGGCCTGGCCGCCGGCCGGCCTGGAACCCCCGGCGGTGGCGCTGGTGCCGCTGCCGGCGGACGTCGTCGTGCCGCCGGCCAACCCGGCTCCGAAATCCGTGGCGCCGGCCGGAGAGCCGGGCGGAATCGTCGCTCCGGCGCCGATACCGGAGCCGGAATCGGATTCCGTGGTGGTTTCGCCCGCACGCCGCGGAACCCTGGCGCGCGCTGTGAAGATCGTCGACAAGGTGAAGGAACGGCCGAAACCGAAACTGCCCCCGCAGGCGGCACCGGTGCGCCACGAGATCCCGGACGTCCCGCTCTGGTCGCGCGGCCGCCCGGAAGTCCCGGACTGGCAGTCGATGTGGGCCGGCCGCCGCCCGGTGGGCTTCCCGGGTGGCGGGCACGACGGCTGTGGCCGCCACCGCCGTTAGCCCAGCGGGAGCTGGTACTGCATGAACCCCTTGTCGAGCGCGACCCGGTCGTAGAGCCGCCGGGCGGTCGTGTTCGACGTCTGCGTGTGCCAGTAGACGCGGCCGCACCCCTGCGTCCGCGCCCAGTCCGCGACGGCCTCGATCAGCGCGCGCGCCGCCCCGCGGCCGCGGGCCTTCTCGTCGGTGAACAGGTCCTGCAGGTAGCAGACGTCGGCCGACGTCGTGCTGGCGTGCGTCAGGAAGTGGACGATGCCGACGAGTTCGCCGCCGAGCCGCGCGCCGAGCGCGTGCATCCGCGCGCCGCTCGCGAACTCGCGCCAGGCCCGGTCCACCAGGTCCGGCGCGAGCGTCCGGCCGTAGAAACTGTTGTAGCCGGCGAACAGGTTTTCCCAGGCCGGGCGGTCTTCTTCGGTCAGGCCCCCGATGGTGATCATGGCGCGAGGCTAACGTGGACGGACACGCGCGGGACACAACTCGTCAGTAAGGTGACGAACCCGAAACGAATTCATAGAATCGGGGCCCGGTCGGCGAAATCCAGCGGAGGTTCCTGATGGCGCGCACGGCGCACCGTGCCAGTGGCAGACCCGTCACCGTGGGGGAGCTGATGCTGCGGCCGGATGTGCACGGCCGCCGCCGGCCCGAAGACCTCGAAGTGCTCGAACTCGCCTACCGGCAGCGCCGCCGGCTCGGTCCGGAGCCCGTCGTCCGGACGCCCTCGCCCGGCGCCCGCGCGCTGGCCGTCGTCACCGGGCTGTGGCGGCGCAAACCGCGGTAGCCGTCCGGTTCAGCGCGCCGCCACCGCGAGCGCCGCGGCCAGCACCCGGTGCCCGGCCGCGGTCGGGTGGACGTCACAGCCCCCGCCGGGCAGCGCGATCAGCAGCCCGGCCGCGCAGGGATCGCCGCCGGACCGCAGGGAAGCCAGCCGGAACGCGGTGAAGCCGTCGGCGACCGCGCCGTGGTAGCGCCGGGTCACCTGCCCCAGCAGCGCGTCGAGCGCCTTCACCTGCGAAACCTGGGCCGCATCCCGATAGTCGAGCGAGTAGTAGGACACGAGCACCAGGTCACCGCGGTAGTTCGCCCGCACGGCACCGAGGATGGCGGCGAGGTTGCGGCCCAGCCGGTCGAGTGCGGCCGGGAAGGAACTCGTGCAGTGGTCCGGGGTGGTGTCCTGGCAGAGGAACAGGTCGTTGGCGCCGATGGTCAGCGTCACCAGCCGGGTGTCGCGGTGGGCGCGCAGGAACGCCACGGCGTAGTCGATCTGGGTGCCGGGGTAGGCGACGTGCAGGGGGAACGCCGTCCGGTAACCCGCCGGGGAGCCGAGGGAGTTCTCGCAGCCGTTGCTCTGGGCGCCGGCCGTCAGCATGCTCGCCGTCGTCTCGCCGGGACAGGACGCGTTGGCGAGCCGCAGCCCGCGCAGGGCCGCGTACTTCTCGGCGTAACCGCGGAAGTTGGCCGCATCCAGGTAGTCCGCGGGCGGGGTGACGGCGCCGGGCCGGTAACCGAACGCGACGGAATCGCCGAGCGCGAGGTACCGGCCGTGGTAACCGGTTGCCTCCGCGGGCGCCGCCGCCAGCGACGTCAGCGCGAGGACGGCCGCCGCGGCGGCGAGAACCCTGCTCCTGAACCCCATGACCGGCTCCTTCCGCGCGCCGTTGCGTGGCCGGAACCGATTTTGCCGGTCCCGGCCACGCGGCGGAAGCGTCAGAAGGCGATCGTCGACGGCGGTTTCGGTCCGGCGACCTGGGCCTGCGCCGCGCCCGGCTCGACCGCCGCGCAGTGCGTGCCCCGGGCCGGGAGCTTGCCGGTGATCAGGTAGTCGTCGGTCGCCTTGGTCACGCACGGGCTCTGCTTGAAGTAGGCGCCGTGGCCCCAGCCGTCGTAGGTGAGCAGCGTGCTGCCGCTCTGCCGGGCGGCGGCCTGCGACCACGCGTACGGTGTCGCCGGGTCGTACCGGCTGCTCAGCATCAGCAGCGGCGGCGCGCCGTGCACCTGCAGCGGGTGCTGCGGGTTGCCGACCGGGCCCGGCCAGCCGAGGCAGCCGGTGACCGCCCGCCAGCCCAGGGAGCTGACCTTGACGTCCGGCGCGAAGGCCGCGGCCGCCCGGCGGTAGACCTCGAGTTCGGCGAAGCTGTGCACCGGCAGGCGCCAGTCGTCGCAGAACACGCTCTGGAAGACGGTGTTGACCCCGATGTCGTCGCGCAGCTTCGCCGACGCTGCCGCCGTGCCGTCCGCGAACGACTTGAGCACCTTCGCCAGCCTGTCCCAGCTCGGGCCGTAGAAGTTGCCCTGGATGATCGAAGCGAGGTCCAGCGGGGTGATCGCCTCGCCGCTCTGCGGGTCCTTCAGCTCGCCGCGCGCGGCTTTGTCCTGCAGGCCGCGGGTCAGCGCGGAGACGTCCCGGCCGTGCAGCGCGCAGGCCGGCGTCCGGTCGCACCAGGCGGCGAACTCGCGGAACTCCGCCTGCACCGACTGCGTCTCGCTCTGCAGGAACTCCCACGCGGTGACCTGCGAGTGGTCCATGTTGCTGTCCAGCACGAGCGCGCGGACCCTGTCCGGGAACAGCTCGGCGTACTGCTGGCCCATCAGCGTGCCGTAGGAGACGCCGTAGTAGGTCAGCTTCGGCTCGCCGAGGGCGGCGCGGATGGCGTCCATGTCCCGCGCGACGCTCTTCGTGTCGCCGGACTGCGCCAGTGGCCCGGTGATCCGGGTGCAGCTCTCGCCGAGCTTGCGGTTGTACTGCGCGAGCTGCTCGAATTCGGTCCGGTTGCGCGGAACCTGCGGGTGGTCGGCGATCAGCTCGGCGAGCCCGCACTTGATCTGGGTGCTGTCGCCGACGCCGCGGGGGTCGAACCCCACGGTGTCGAAGCGTTTGGTGACCTCGGCCGAGAGCGACCAGCCGGCCTTGACCTCGCCGGCGCCCGCGCCCCCGGGGCCGCCCGGGTCCATCAGCACCGAGCCGATCCGGGCCTGCGGATCGGTGGCTTTGCGCCGGGCGAGCGCGATCGTCGTGGTGCCCCGGTCCGGGTGGGCCCAGTCGATCGGCACGGTCACCGTGCCGCACTCGGCGCCGGGCGCGTCGGCGCACGGCTGCCAGTCGACGCTGCCTGCGGCCGAGGCCGGTGGCGCCGCCAGCAGGCTGCCCAGTACCGCGGTGACGGCCGTGGCCGTCAGGAACCGCTTCTTGACCCCCGTCATGCCCAGTCCTTCCCCTCACCGACAGTGCACGATCGACTCCAATAAATCACCGATCCGGGGATCGCGCCAGGTTGCCTGGTGAATCAGGCCGCGGTGTCCACTGTGGACGAACGTTCGGCGCGCCGGAGCCCGGCCGTGGCCACCGCGCCCAGCGCGCACACCGCCGTCAGCGCGCCGAAGGCCCAGCCGAACCCGGTGGCCGGGCCGGCGGCCAGTCCCCGGGACAGCACGATCACGCACAGCGCGCCGCCGAGGGCGCCGCCCACGCGCATGACGATGTTCACCAGCGCGGTGGCGTGGCCGAGCTCGGCGGCGGCGACCGACGCGTACGCCGCCGTCGACGCGGGCATGACGGAAAGCCCGAGTCCGGCGCCGCGGACCAGGAGCAGGGCCTGGACGAGCCACATCGGCGCGTCCGGGCCCAGCCACGGGAGCGGCACGGTGCTCGCCAGCACCACCAGTGACCCGGCGAGCGAGACGGTGCCGCCGCCGTAGCGGTCGGTCAGCCGGCCGGCGACGACCACGAACACCGTGGTGGCCAGCCCCATCGGGGCGAGCAGGACGCCGGATTCGGCGGTCCCGGCGCCGAGCCGGACCTGGAACCACAGCGGCAGCACCAGCACGGCCCCGAACATCCCGGCGCCGCCGAGCAGCACGGACGCGAGCGCGGACCCCAGCACCGGCCGCGCGGCCAGGCGCAGCCGCAGCGCCGGGTGCGGGACGCGCAACGACCGCCAGGCGAACAACCCCATGGCCGCGGCCCCGATGCTCGCCAGTGCGACGTCGAGGGAGCCGGGGGTGGCCAGTTCGGTCAGCGCGTACACCAGCAGCGGCAGGCCGAGCGACACCAGGGCCAGGCCGCGCCAGTCCACCGGCGGCGGCTGCCCGCGGTCGCCGCGCGGCACGTACCGCAGGGCCAGGCCGAACGCGAGCAGTCCGATCGGGACGTTCAGCCAGAACAGCACCGGCCACGAGAAGTGCGCGAGCAGGAACCCGCCGACGCTCGGCCCGACGACCGGCGCCAGCCCGACCACGAGCGCCAGCGTGCCCATGGTGCGGCCCAGCCGTTCCGGGCCGACGGCCAGCCCGATCACGGTCTGCCCGGCGGTCACCATGACCCCGGCGGCCATGCCCTGCACGGCGCGGACGCCGATCAGCGTGCCGGCGTCCGGGGCGAGCGCGCACGCCACCGACGTGAGCAGGAAGGCGGCCAGCGCGCCGAGCCACAGGCGGCCGGCGCCGAACCTGTGCCCGAGCCACGGCGTCAGCGGGAGCGCGGCCGACAGGCCCAGCAGGTAGGCCGTGGCGACCCACTGGATCCCGGCGAGCGCGACGCCGAGGCTGTCGCGCATCGTCTCGAGGCCGACGGCGACGATCGAAGCGTCCATGTTGCCGAGGAAGCCGCCCAGGGCCAGCACGCCGGACGCGAGCCAGACGGTGCGCGGGATCGGGGGTGCGGTGGTCATGCCGACGACGGTAGAAGTTCGACAAAGGTCGAGGTCAACGGCGAGCTGCCGGGCGCGACAGTGTCGTCCCGCTTGGTGGGACAGGCCCGGCTGGGCTATCCGGCCGACCGGCGGGCGGCCGCGCCCCGCCACCCGCGTCCCGCGGCCAGGCCGCGGTAGTGCTCCAGGGCGGCCACGGATTCGGTGACCTGCTCGAAACTCGGCAGCGCGCGCACGTTGGCCACCAGTGTCATGTCCTTGCGCGGGATCTCGACGAAGCACACCTCGACGCCGGCGCGTTCGGCGTGGGCGGCCACCCGGGCCTGCCAGGCGGGGAGATCGTCGTCGTCGCCGAGCCATTCGTGCAGGTAGACGCACCACTTGCCGCGCAACAGCTCACCCGCGATGGCTTCGAGCCCGACCAGGTACGGCTCGGTCACGTGGTCGGCCATGACCGTTCCCCGGAACACCCAGGCACTGCTTCCCTCCTGCCCCGCCCGGCGGCGACCCCTGACCGCCGGAAAGCGCTCTCTCGGCGTGGCCTCCCCGCCTCCGCCGAGCAGCGCGAACCCCGGTGACCGATGGCCGAGCACCGGGGTTTCGCCAACTTACCGGTGGTTTTGGTTCACAGCAACCGATTGCCGTGATCACCGGAAGGCGCGTGCACAATCGGTGTGCGGATGCACGTGCCGATTCCTTTACCGCAGGTGGGTGCGCAGCAGGTTGGGCGAGCCGCCGAAGTACGCGCTGTCGGCCACGTACAGCGTGTCACCGCGGACGGCGACCGACGTCGGGTTGGCCAGACCATCCGAAGTGGACAGGATCGTCCTGGTCCCGTCGCGGCCGGTCGTGACGACCCGGTTGTCCTGGTTGACCGCCGCGACGACGGTGTCGCCGTGGAACGCGAAGTCGTCGACCGGGCCGAGCCCCGAGGCGGCGACCCGGCCGGGCGCGCCGGTGAGCGGGAACCGGACCAGCGTGCCGCGGTCCAGGTTGGACACCCACACCGCGCCGTCGTGCACCTTCACCCCGTTCGCCCCGAAGCCGGTCACCGGCGCGAGCAGTTCGCCGGTGGCCCAGTCGGTGACCTGCCCGGTGCGCGGGGAGACGCGCCGGACGACCGAGCCGAACGAGTCGGCGACGAAGAGGTCGCCACTGGCGGGATCCCGGGCGACGCCGTTCTGGAAGCCGGCCGGCGAAAGCGCGGCCACCTGCACCGGCGGGATCCCGGGCCGCACCCGGTAGAGGCCGGTCGCCGCCGTGCCGGTCGAAACGGCGACGTACAGGTCACCGCCGGGGGCGCGCACGATCCCGCCGAGGAACAGCTTCCTGTGCACCACCGGGACGTCCCCGTCGGCGGGCACCGGGATCCGGGCGATGACGCTCACCCGGCCGCCGGGCGAGACCCGGCCGATCTCCCCGGTGTAGGCGAAGGTGAGGTCGGCGGAGCCGTCGGGCTCCAGCGCGATGTTTTCCGGCTGCTGCCCGGCGGCGAGGTCGAGCGGGATGATCCTCGACGTCGCCTGGGCGGGCGCGGCCGGCAGGGCGAAGACGGCGGCCGCGGCCAGCGCGGCGCCGATCTGCTTGATGCGCAAGGGAAACTCCGGTTCGGTTCGTGACAAGTGGACGGCGAAGAGAACCCCAGATCGCCGTGCCTTCGACCGTAGGCCGGGTGCGCGGGGTGCCGCCAATAGGTTCCTTTCGCGGTGGCATCGGAAAACCGATGGCTCGCGCTGCCCGAACGGGCAGCGGCAGGTGCGGCCGAATGTGCCCGCGTCGCACCTCGACCGGAGTGCAACGATCCTGTCACGCTGAGTGCATGCGAAAGCGCAAGCACCCGGACCGGCCGGAACCCGAGGCGGTGCCGGCACCGCGCACGTCGATCGCCGCGGGGCCGGCCGCCGTGCTGCGGCTGCAGCAGGCGGCGGGGAACCGGGCGGTCGCCGGTGCCCTCCCGATCCAGCGCTTCCGCTCGCAGAACGTGCCGGCCGACGAGGTCGCCGAGCAGGCGCGGCACGGCAGCGCCGAGGCGTTGTCGGAGAAGAACGTGGCCGTCGCGTATGTGGCGGAGCAGGGTTCGGAAGAGGCCAAACCGGAGAAGCCGGTGTGGAGCAGCGGAACCCAGGATCCCGAGCAGCACGCCGAGCGCATCGCCGTCCGGCAGGCGGTCGCCGGGGGCGCCCGGCTGAGCTACCACCCCCGGGAAGTCGAGGGAAAGCGCATCGTCCGCGTCTACACCGAGCTGTCGCCGTGCGGTCCCTGCTACGAATGGCTGGCCACGCGGCTGAACGACGCCGTCGTCGTGCAGTCGACCGCGCCGCCGCACAGCCAGGACCGGTGGGAGGTGCAGGTGCCCAACGCGTTGTGGCGCACCAGGGTCGTCCTGCTCAACGAGCTCTACGGGTTGCGTGACCAGGCGGCTTCGCCGGAAGCACTGGCGGCGCTCGTGGAGGCACGGTCCGCGATCGTCGACGTCGTGCTGACCGCGAGCGAATGGCAGCGGCGGTGCCGGTCGGGGAACGAGGCCGCCGAGGCCGCGAAGGCGGTCGACGCCGGCTGGAACGCCGCCGTGGCCCGGGCGCGGGAGGTCGTGCGCGAGTCCGGCCGGCCGGCGCCGAAGGACGTTCCCGCGCCGGTGCCAATGCCAATGCCGGTGCCAATGCCGGTGCCGGATCCTGTTCCGGATCCGGTGCCGCAGAACGTGCCCGTTCCGGTGCCGCAGAACGTGCCGGTGCCGGTGCCTCAGCAGAACGTTGCGGTGCCGGCTCGCGGGGGCAATCTGGACGCGTGGCTCGCCGGGGCCAATTCGCCCGCGGTACTCACGAAGAAGGCGGCGGCACCCGTCCGCAAGGGCCCGGCCCTGCAGATCAAGAAGGCGGTGAAGGAGGAGGCGACCTGCCTGGACTGCGGCAAGCGGGTGAAGGTCAACAAGACCGGCAAGCTCCGGGCGCACAAGAACGGCACGGGCGTGCCGTGCCGGGGCAGCAAGTACCACCTCTTGTGAACCGGCTCAGAGGTCGCGGGCGAAGCAGCGGGAAAGGGCCGAACCGCGGTAGGGCCCGTAAGCCTCGATCGGTTCGTAGCCTTCGCGCTGGTAGAAGCGGATGGCGTCTGGCTGGGCGGTGCCGGTTTCCAGCAGCAGCCGGGTGATCCCGAGGCCGCGCGCGTGGTCTTCGAGCGCGCGCAGCAAGGCGGCCGCGACGCCGGTGCCGCGCGCCGGCGGGTCGACGTACATGCGCTTGACCTCGCCCGACCCGGGGCCGAGCGGCCGCAGCCCGCCGCAGCCCACGGCGGTGCCGCCGGCGTCGCGGGCCACCAGGAACACGGCGACGGTGTCGGCGGTCGGGACCGCGCCGGGCTCGTGGTCGTCGGTGCCGTAGCGGGCGTCGAGTTCGGTCCGCTGGGCTTCGCGCAACCGGACGGCGTCGGGATCGTCCCAGGTCACCGGGGTGATCGTCAGCGTGCAGTCGAGCATCGGCCCTCACTTCCGTTTCCGTAACGGTTGTTACCGTAGCAGCTGTTACGCTTCCCGGGAAGGAGGTTCGATGCCGAAGCAGCGGGACGTCCAGGCCCAGCGGGACCTGTTGTCGAACGCGACCTGGCAGGTCCTGGCCGAGACCGGCCTGCCGGGGCTGACGTTGCGGGCGGTGGCCGAGCGGGCGGGCTGCACCACCGGCCTGGTCATGCACGCGTTCCCGACCAAGAAAGCGCTGCTGCTGCACGCCCGCGACCTGCTCTACGAACGCACGGCCGTCCGCGCCGACGCGGCCGAGGCGGCGAGCGCCGACGCGGCCGGGGCGCTCGCGGCGGTGCTCGGCCAGGCCGTCGACCTCCCGCACGGCCACCACGACGAATCCCGCGTGTGGGTCGGGTTCCTGGCGGCCGCCCTGGCCGACGACGACCTGGCCGAACGCCACCGCGCGGCGAACCGCTCGTTCCTGGCCCGCGTCCACCGGCTCGTGGCGGCCTGCTGTCCGATGTGGACGGACGAGCGGCTCGAGCGGACGACGAAGAGCCTGGTGGCCCTGGTGGAGGGGCTCAACGTGCTGGCCGCGGCGGACCCGGAGACCTACCCCGCCGACCTGCAGCGGGAGGCGCTGCGGGCCGCGCTGTCCGTCATCACCGAATGGGGTTCGGCTGTGCGGTGAGCCGCTGGGATGGCCGGCTCCGGCGGGAGGAGAGTGCGTGACGGAGCAACCGGCCAACCGCATCACCGGAGACGTGGCCGGATCGGCAATCCAGGTCGGCGCGCTCCACGGCGACATGTACGTCGGCATCGCACCCCCGCCCGCGCCGGTGCCCGTCGAGCCACCCGCGGACTGGTCGTCGCTCCCGATGCTGCCGCCGAAGATCGTCTCCCTGCTGCGGGCCCAGATCCGGAGCGCGGAGAAGCTGCCGTACCGCCTGCCGGGCGCCCGCAGGCCGTCCTTGTCGACGGTCTACGTCCGCCAGGACGTGACGACCGGGACGGAGCTCCAGCCGTCCGGCCCGGCGCGGCCGCTCCCGGTGCTCGACAGCAAGGGCAGGCTGATCGACGTCCCGCACGCCCCGGCGGCGCGGCTGACGGTCCGGCCGCCGTCCCGGAGCATGCGCGAGGCCCTCGACGGCGGCGAGCACCTGCTGGTGACCGGCGGGCCGGGCCAGGGCAAGTCCACGCTGTCCCTGCAGCTGGCCGCCGACGTCGCCCGCTGCTGGCTGGAGACCGTCGACGCCCCGCCGCTGGCCGAGCCGGTGGTGCCGCTGCGCCTGACGGCCCGCGAGCTCGCGACCCGGCTGGAGCTGCCGTTCTTCGAGGCCCTGTCCGAGACGGTCCGCGGCGAGTACGGCGCGATGCTCGCCCAGCCGCTGCGGCCGGAGGACCTGACCGGCCGCGTCGCGGGCTGCCGCTGGCTGCTCCTGGTGGACGGCCTCGACGAGGTGGCGGACACGGTGACGCGGGACCGCCTGGTGACGGTCCTGGCGACGTGGTCGGCGGACGAGGCGTACCGCGTGGTGCTGACGACGCGGCCGATCGAAGGCGCGACCCTCGCCCCGTTCCAGCGGATCGGCGCGGCGCGGTACGAACTGCTGCCGTTCGACGAGGAGGCGTTCCGCCGGTTCGCCGGGAACTGGTTCTCCGAGAGTCCCGATGCCGCGAAGCGGTTCGTGCGCCAGATCCGGGACGCGCACCTGGACGAGCTGGTGCGGGTGCCGCTGCTGGCGACGATCGCGGCGATCATCTTCGAGCGGTACGCCGACCGGCCGTTGCCGGACAACCAGTACGAGCTGTACGAGACGTACCTGGAGTACCTGCGGACGGCGCATCCCGTGCCGCGCAGCCCGTTCGACTCCTGGTGCGGTCAGCTGCTGGAGCACCTCGGCCGGGTCCGGCTGGAGGAGGACACGTCGCTGAGCACCGCCGCGTGCCGGTGGGTCGGTGCCCGGCTGCCCGACCTGGCGCCTCCTTGGCAGGAGCAGCTCGTCGGGTACCTGGCCGCGGTGGGGCCGTTCCTCTTCCGCGCGGGCGATCTGGCGTTCCTGCACCACAGTTTCGCCGAGCACCTGGCGGCCACGGCGAAGGCGCGGCAGCTCCCGGACGTCTTCGATGCGTCGCACCAGGAGTTCGTGGAGCTGCTGCACGCGGCCGAACCGGAGGGGCGGGGCCGGTACGCGCGCCGGGTTCTGCTGCACTACACGCGGTTGCACCCGGTGGCGGCGGACCGGCTGGTCCGGCACCTGCACGACGGTGGGCCGCAGCAGCACCTGCTGGCCGCGAGGTTGCTGGCCTGGCACGTGCCGGCGGGCGTGGAGATCGTCGACGCGTTCCTGGCGACCGCGCGTGCCTGGGCGGCGACCACGCAGTACCCGGGCGGCGAGATCCTCGCCGAGGTCAGCCGGGCCGCGCACCACCCCGGCCTGGTCGGCTGGCTGCAGGAGCTCATGCGCGACGACGGGCTGCCGTGGTCGTCGCGGGTGGAGGCGGCGGTGGCGCTGGGCACGCGGCTCCACAGCGAGGCGCGCGCGGAGGCCGTGGCCACGCTCCGGACGATCGTGGGGGACGCGGGCATCGGCGTGCAGCCCCGCCTCGACGCGGCGGATGCGCTCTCGCAGTGCGGTGAAAGCGAGCGCGAGGCCGCGGCGGCCGGGCTGGTTTCCGTGCTGGACAGCCCGTCCGTCACGGCGTCCCAGCGCGGTGACGCGGCGGTCGTCCTCGCCGGGCTGGGTGCCGGTCCGCGCACGCACGCGATCGAAACCCTGACCGCCCTGCTGGACGACCCCACCGTGCCGGACGAGGACCTCGTCGCGGCGGCGATCAGCCTGCTGGAGATCGACGTCCGGCTCCACGAACGGTGTGCGACGGTGTTCCGCGCGGTGCTGCACCGCCGTTCGTGGTCGGTCGACGGGGTCGCGGAAGCCGCGGTCGCACTGGCGTCGCTGGGGCCGGAATGCCTCGCGGAGACCGTGGCGACCCTCGAAGAGCGGATCGCCGATCCCCGCCTGCACTACTTCGACCGGCTGCAGGGCGCTCGCGTGCTGTCACGGCTGGGGCCACGGCACCGGAGCCGGGCGGGCGAACTGATCGTCGCGTTCGCGGCGGGGCCGGCCGGCGGAATCGTCGACCGGGCGTACGCCGCTTCGGTGCTCGCCGACTGCGGGCCCGAATTCCACGAGCCCGCCGTGGCCGTCATCCGCTCGGTGCTGGCCGATCCGGTCGCGGGCGCCGGCTACCGGCTCACGGCGGGGAGCAAACTGGCCAGCCTGGGCCCGGAGCACTGGCCGGACGCCGCGCAGGCGCTCCTCGACGCGGCCGACCACCCGCTGGGCACCGACGCCCTCGCCATGAGCGCCCTCGGCTCCCTCGCGACGATGGGCGAACAGCACAAAGCGCAGGCCGTGAAAAGGCTGCGCGCGGCGATGAACGGCCCGGAATCGACCGCGGAGCTGCGATGCCGGGCGGCGGCCGAATTCGCCTACCTCGGCCCGGAGTTCCACCCCGAGGTGATCGCGCAGCTGGTCCGCCTCACGGCCGCGCCGCTCGCGCCGAAGCTCCGGGCCGAAGCGTGGCGACAGCTCAAACAACTGGATCCCGAGCTGGAACAGCGGGCCTCCGCCGCGCTCGTCGGGCTGGTCGGCCAAAGCGGCGATCTGCCGATCCACCGGTGGGAAGTCGCCGATCCGGACGAACTCGCCCGGGCGCTCGAACGGACGGTGGACGACCGCGCCCTGAGCGGTCACCACCGGTCTGCCGCGGCTTCGCTGCTGATCTGGATGCACCACCGCTACCACGCCGCGGCCGCGCGGGGAATCGCCGGCCTGATCCGGGACGACGTCGTCCCGGACGACGAGCTCATCTCCGTGTGCCGGCCGGGCAGCCGTACCGGCGCCGAGCTGCGCCGCCTCATGACCGGCGCGTTGCGGGCGGTGGCGGTGTCCCCGGCCGGCCGGCCGAGCCGCGTGTGCGGCGCCGCGGACGCGATGGACGCCCTGGACACACTCGACGACGAGGCCGTGTTCTCGGCGCTGCGCACGATCGCCGCCGACTTCAGGGCCGACGCCGTTTCACGCTGTGACGCGGTGATCCTTCTGGCGAGAAGCGGTGTCGTCCGGCTTTCGGAAGCCGCCGAAGTCGTTCTCCGGCTCCACCCGCACCTGGACAACGTCGACTGGGGCGACCGGGTTCGCCGCCTGGTGTTGCTGGGGGCCGACGTCGGGGACGACATCCGGGCGATGATCGCCGACCGGAACACGGACTTCCGGTTCCGGCAGCAGGCGGCCGTGCTCGTCGCGCAGCGGCGGCCGGTGCCGGAACCGGAGGCCCTCGCCGAACTGCGCTCGCACACGGAAGACCCGTTCCTGTACGTCGGCTGGCGGAACATCGCGATGCGGCGGCTGGCCGCGGCGGACCCGCGCACCGCACCCGCGTCCGCCCCGGCGGTCCGGGCGACGATGGCGGACGAGCGGCAGCAGGTGGAGGAACGCAGCTACGCCGCCTACGAACTCGCGTCGGTCGATCGGTCGGCGGGGGCGGACGCGCGCCGGGCGCTGGCGCGGTTCGTCGGGGATCCGGACCTCGCGCCCGATGAACGCGGTGCGGCTTTGAGGCTGTTGAGCTACTTCCGGCCGGACGGCCGGACGATCCGGCTGCTGCCGGCCCTGGCCCACGACCCGGCGAACACCTCCGGCAAGGTGCGGGCCGGCGTGCTGCGCGAACTGACCGGCAAGGACCGCCGGTCCGTCGGGCGTGCGCTGGTGTCGGATCGGCTCGCCGCGCCGGACACCTGGGCGGACGAGGTCACCCGGTGGAAGGACGGGCCGCTGGCCCGGGAAGCGGAACAGGTGCTGCTCGACCGGCTCGCCGGTCCGGAGTCGCCGCCGGCCGCCCGGATCACGGCGGCGGTGGCGCTGGCGAAGATTTCGCCGTCGTGGGAACCGAAAGCCGCCGACGAACTCGACGAGCTCAGCCGGGGCGGGGTTGCTTCCGGGCGCGCCCGGAGGGAACTGGCGTTGCTGGATCCTCGACGGCGTCGGCGTGTGGTCGCCGACGCGCAGGCGGTGCTCGCGGACGCCGGACGGTCCGGGCGCGCGCGGGCCGAAGCCGCAGCCACCCTGCTCGCCCTCACCTCCGAGCTCCCCGAGCCGAGCCGCCGGCACCTGGAAGAGCTGCTGGACGACGAACGGCTCGCCCGCCGGCTGCGCCTGCGCGTCCTGTTCGACCTGCGGCGCTGGGACGACGTCCGTGCCATCCGCGACGACCAGCGGGAACCGCTTCCGCTGCGGCGGACCGCCGCCCTGAAGCTGTCCGACTACAGCCGGGAAGACCGCGTCGCCGCGGCGGAGCTCTTCCACACCATGGCCGTCGACCCGGCCTGCCACCCGCGGCTGCGCTGGTGGACGGCCGACGACCTCGCCGAGCTGGGCACCCGGGGACACGAACGCGGGACGGCGATCTTGGCGGAGCTCATGAACGACGAAGGGCTTCCGCTCGCCGCGCGCCGGGAGGCGGCCGCCCGGCTGGGGATGTTCCGGCCGGACCTGCGCAGCGAAGTGCTCGAGGTCCTGCGTGGCTTCCGGACCGTCCCGAACCCGCACGCCAGAGTGCTGGTGTGGCGGGCGATCGGCGACTTCCAACCCGAAGAAGCCGCGCTCGGCCTCCTCGACATGGCCCGCGACGCCCCCCTCGGCCCGGTCGCCCGCTGCCGCAGCGCCTGGGCCGCCGCTCGCCTCCACCGTGACCACCGCGAAGCCGCGGCCGTCGTCGCCCGCGAGCTCGCCCACGACGGGCAAAACCCGCGTCACGTCCGCGTCTCCGCCGCCCGGTTGCTCGCGCTCACCAGCGAGCTCTGCCGCGCCGAAGCCCGCGAAGTGATCCTGGACCTCACGCGGCCGGGCCGAACCGGCGGCGGTAGGCGCTCGGGCTGAGCCCGGTGTGCCGCCGCACCTGCAGCCGCAGGTTCGCCGCCGTCCCGAAGCCGCTCGACTCCGCCACCCGGTCCAGCCGCAGCTCGCCCCGCTCGATCAACCGGCACGCCAGCGTCACCCGCTCCGTCGTCAGCCACGCCAGCGGGGTCGTGCCCAGCTCCGCCCGGAACTTCCGGTGCAGCGTCGCCGGGCTCGTCGCCGCCCGGGCGGCCAGGTCCGCGACCGTCAGGGGCGTGTCCAGCCGTTCGAGGGCCCACGCGAGGACCGGCGCCAGCGACGTCTCCGGCACCGCCGGGACCGGCCGCGCGATGAACTGCCGCTGGCCGCCGTCGCGGTGACCGGTGAACACCAGCCGGCGGCTGACCGCGTTGACGACCTCCGCCCCGTGGTCGCGGTGGATGAGGTGCAGGCCGAGGTCGAGCGACGCCGCGCTGCCGGCCGCCGTCAGGACGTCGCCTTCGTCGACGAACAGCACGTCCGGCTCCCACCGCACCCGCGGGAACCGGGCGGCCAGCGAGGCTGCCCACTGCCAGTGGGTCGTCGCGCGGCGGCCGTCGAGCACCCCCGCCTCCGCCAGGGCCAGCGCGCCCGTGCAGAAGCTGACCAGGCGGGCGCCGCGGCCGGCCGCCCGGCGGATCGCCGCGAGGATCGCCGGGTCCGTCGGGACGTCGGTGTCCGGGCGGGCCGGGACGATCAGGGTGTCCGCCGTGTCGGCCGCCTCGAGACCGGCGACGCCGGACAGCGTGAACATGCCGAGGTTCATCCGCACGTCCGGCGTCGCCGAGCAGAGCGTGAAGTCGTACCACGGGCGGTCGAGCTCGGGCCGGCGCAGGCCGAACAGCTCGGTCGTCACGCCCATCTCGAACGGGTTCGACTGCTCGGTGACGATCGCGACGACCCGGTGCGAGAATTCTTGCGGCATGTGCGATTCCTAGCACTCGTGCCCGTGGAACACCAGGTCGAGCATGGGACGTATGAACCCGATCGACCTGAACGAAGTCCTGGCGAGCTTCGACGCCGCCTGGAGCCCGCGCATCGTCACCCGCGTCAACGACTACGACATCCGCCTCGCCCGGTTCGACGGCGAGCACGTCTGGCACGTCCACGAAAACACCGACGAGTTCTTCCTCGTCCTGGACGGCGAGATCGAGATCGGCCTGCGCGACCCGGCCGAGCGCGTCGTCACGCTCGGCCGCGGGCAGGTCTTCGTGGTCCCGAAGGGCACGTTCCACAAACCGTCGTCGAAGGCGGGCGCGAGCGTGCTGCTGGTCGAGCCGGCCGGGACGCTCTCGGTCGGCGACGAGCACGACGAGGTGCCGGACCACGTCGACGTCACGACCGGCCATCGCGTTTGACCTGCTGAGTCCTTCCTGGCAACGGCGTAGGCTCGGCGGCATGAAACGGACATCGTTCGCGCAGTGGCCGTGCTCGATCGCGCGCACCATGGACCTGCTCGGCGACTGGTGGACGCCGCTGGTGCTGCGGGACGCCTTCTACGGCGTGCGCCGCTTCGACGAGTTCCAGCAGGCGCTCGGCATCGCGCGCAACACCCTCGCCGACCGGCTGAAGCGGCTGGTCGACGAGGGGCTGCTGGAAAAGGTGCCCTACCAGACCGAGCCGGTGCGCCACGACTACGTGCTCACCGAAAAGGGCCGCGACTTCTACCCGGTGCTGCTGGCGATGACCCGCTGGGGTGACAAGTGGCTCGCGACCGAAGCCGGGCCGCCGATCACCGTGCACCACCTCGCCTGCGGGCACGACACGCACGCTGAAATCGTCTGCGCGGAATGCCGCGAGCCGATGACGCCGGACGACACGCGGATGCGCCGCGGCCCGGGTTTCCCGCCCCGGCTGGCCCAGCGCCCGGACGTCGAGGAGCGCTTCGCCCGGCAGGAGTGACGTTGACAGGGTAGGTCTATCTACGCAACTATCGTGGTCAGAGGACTCTTCGAGAGGGGTGCGACCACGATGGAGTGGACCGGGGCGCGGTACGCCGACCTGCCGACGGCCGAGGTTTCGACCTGGATCGACGCCGCGCCCGAGGACGTCTGGCCGCTCGTCTCGGACATCTCGCTGATGCCGTCGCTGAGCGCGGAGCTGCAGTCCGTCGAGTGGTGCGAAGAAGGCCGTACGTTCGTCGGCCGCAGCAAGCACGACGCCTTCGGCGAGTGGGAAACCACCTCCTACGTCGTGGAGTGCGAAGCGCCGCGGGTGTTCGCGTGGGCCGTCGCCGACCCGGCCGCGCCCAGCGCGACCTGGAAGTTCACCCTCGAGCCCGACCACGGCGGCACCCGGCTGAGCCAGCGGATGCGGATGGGCCCGGGCCGGTCCGGGCTGTCGTTCGCCATCGACCGGATGCCGGAGAAGGAACAGAAGATCGTCTTCGTCCGGATGCGGGAGTTCGAGACGGCGATGGCCGGCACGGTCGCCGCGATCAAGGCCCGGGCCGAGCGCCGATGAGGAGCGCGACCACCGTCGAGTTCTCGAAGGACACCCGCACGACGGTGGACTTCGTGCTGGAGGCGGAAAAGCTCGGCCTCGACGTCTGCTGGGTGGCCGAGGCGTGGGGCTCGGACGCGCCGTCCGCGCTCGGCTACCTCGCCGCCCGCACCGACCGGATCCGGCTCGGCTCCGGCATCATCCAGCTCGGCACGCGCACGCCGGTCGCGATCGCGCAGGCCGCGCTCACCCTCGCCGACCTGTCCGGCGGCCGGTTCGCCCTCGGCCTCGGGCCGTCCGGGCCGCAGGTCGTCGAAGGGCTGCACGGCGTCCCGTTCGCGAAACCGCTGACGCGGATGCGCGAGACCGTCGAAATCATCCGCCAGGCGTTCGCGGGGGAGAAGATTTCGTTCTCCGGCCAGGCGTTCGAGATCCCGCTGCCGGGCGAAGCGCGTCCGATGCGGCTGTCCACCGCACCGAATCCGGACATCCCGATCTACCTCGCCACGCTGTCACCGAAGCTCCTGGAGCTCACCGGCGAGATCGCGGACGGCTGGCTGGGCACCAGCTTCGTCCCCGAAGGCGCCGACGCGTACTTCGCCCACCTGGACGCGGGGCTCGCGAAGGCGGGCCGCAAGCGCGAAGACATCGACGTCTGCCAGGGCGCCGAAGTCGCCTTCGCGGACAACGAAGACGAGCTGCGCACCCTGGTCGGCAGCCGCAAGAAGGAGCTCGCGTTCAGCCTCGGCGGGATGGGCTCGGCCGGCACGAACTTCTACAACGACGCCTACAGCCGCCAGGGCTGGGCCGACGTCGCGGCCGAGGTCCGCGAGCGCTGGCAGGGCGGGGACCGCGACGGCGCCGCCGCGCTCGTCACCGACGAAATGGTGCTCGGCACGACGTTGATCGGCACCGAAGAGATGGTCCGCGAACGCCTGCGCGTCTGGCGCGGCACCGGGATCGACACGGTCCGGCTCTACCCGGCCGGCGAAACGCTCGAAGCGCGTCTCACGACGCTCGGCCGTGCATTGGAGCTGATGTGACCGGCGACTGGCAGCGCACCGCGTGCAGCCTCTGCTACCTCAACTGCGGGCTGGAGGTGCAGCTCGACGGCCGGAAGATCACCCGCGTCCGCGGCGACCGGGCGCACCCGCGGTCCGGCGGCTACCTCTGCCAGAAAGCCCAGCGCCTGACCTGGTACGGCGACCACGAGGACCGCCTGACGACCCCGCTGCGCCGCCGTCCGGACGGCACCCACGAGCCGATCGGCTGGGACACCGCGCTCACCGAGATCGCCGCCAGGCTGCGGGCGATCCGGGACGCCGACACCGCGGCCGGGCGCCCCGGCTCGTTCGCCTACGTCGGCGGCGGTGGGCAGGGCAACCACTCCGGCGGCGCGTACGGCACTTCGCTGCTGAAGTGGATGAACTCGACAAGGCACTTCAATGCGCTGTCGCAGGAGAAGACCGGCGACTTCTGGGTCAACGGGCAGATGTTCGGCTCGACGACCGTGCACACCGCCGAGGACGTCGAGCACTGCGACCTGCTGCTCGTCCTCGGCTGCAACCCCTGGCAGGCGCACGGGTTCAGCAACGCCCGGCACGCGCTCAACACGCTCAAGAACGACCCGGACCGCCGGATGATCGTCATCGACCCCCGGCGCACCGAGACCGCGGAACTGGCCGACCTGCACCTGCCGCTGCGCCCGGGCACCGACGCCTACCTGCTGGGCGCGATCCTGGCGTTGCTGCTCGAACGCGGTGGCGCCGACCGGGAATTCCTCGCGGAACGCACCGAAGGCTTCGACGAGGTGGCCGCCGTGCTGGCGAAAGTGCCGGTGGACGCGTGGATCGCGCACGCCGGAGTGTCCCGTGTGGACGTCGAGAAGGCGGTCGAGCTGATCCTCGCGGCGCGTGCCATGACGGTCCGCGTCGAGCTGGGCATCCAGCAGGGACGGCACTCGACGCTCAACAGCTACCTCGAAAAGCTGCTGTACCTGCTCACCGGGCACTTCGGCCGCCGCGGCACGAACAACCTGCACTCGTGGCTGCTGCCGTTGTGGGGCGCGACGAGCGGGCAGCGGTCCGAAATCACCGGGTTCGAGTACATCGGCGGCCTGCTCCCGGCGAACACCCTCGCCGAGGAGGTCCTCGGCGACCACCCGAACCGCGTCCGCGCGGTCTGGGTGGAATCGTCGAACCCGGCCAACACCTTCGCCGGGACGCGGGAGGTCGAACGCGCCCTGGAGGCCGCCGAGCTGACCGTGGTCGTCGACGTCGCCTACACCGAGACGGCCGCGCTGGCGGACTACGTGCTGCCGGCGGCGTCCCAGCACGAGAAGTGGGAGTTCACGCTCTTCACCTTCGAATGGCCGACGAACTACTTCCAGCTGCGGCGGCCGTTGCTGGACCCGCTGCCGGGCACGCTCGTCGAAGCCGAGATCTACGCGCGGCTCTTCGACGCACTCGGCGTGCTGCCGCCGTCCGACGTCCTCGCGTCGCTGGCCGCCGGGCCGCGTACGGAGCTGCAGGCGGGGCTGGGCGCCCTGGTCCAGGCGATGCCGGAACGCGCGGCGATCCTCCCGGTGCTGCTGTACCGCACGCTGGGCGCGGCGCTGCCCGGCGGCGCGGCGTCGATCGCGCCGCTGTGGGCGGGCTGCCACCGCGCGGCCAAGACGATGACCGTGCCGGTGCAGCGCGCGCTGGGCAGCTCGGCGAGCGGCCCGCGGCTCGGGGAGGAGCTGTTCGAGCGGATCCTGGCCGGCCCGACGCCGTTTTCCACGCACGAGCAGGACGAGGTGTGGAGCCTGCTGCGCCGCCCGAAGGTGCGGCTGGCCGTGCCGGAGCTGCTGGACTGGCTGGCCGCGCTGGACCCGGCGGCCGAACAGCCCGACCCGGCGTACCCGTTTTCGCTGCTCAACGGGCAGCGGCGGGCGCACAACGCGAACCAGATCCTGCGCGACCCGCGCTGGCGCCGCACCGACCCGGACGGCGCCCTGCGCGCGCGTCCCGAAGAACTGGCGTCGATCGGCGCGGCCCCGGGCGACTGGGTCGCCGTCGTGACGGCGTCGGGGCGGGTGGTCGTGCGCGCCGAGGCCGATCCCGGGCTGCGGCCGGGCCAGCTCGCGCTGCCGCACGGCTACGGCATGGCGCACCCGGACGCCCACGGCCGCCGCGTGGTCAGCGGCCCGCGGATCAACCTGCTGACCGACCCGCTGGACCGCGACCCGATCGCGGGCACCCCGCACCACAAGGACGTCCCGGCGCGGCTGGAACCGGCGACGGCGGCCGAGCGGGCCCGGGCGGAGTCCGACAGCGCCCGCGTGCGGGAGACTGTCGCGAGTGGACGGTCGTGATCGCGCTCCGGTCTATAGTGGGCCCATGCGCAAGATCGTCGCGAACCTGTTCATTTCCCTTGACGGCGTGGTCGAAGCGCCGGACAAGTGGTCGTTGCGGTACTGGAGCGACGAGATCGGCCAGGCCGTCGGCGGCGGGATGGCCGCCGCCGACGCGATGCTGCTCGGACGCGTCACCTACGAAGGGTTCGCCGAGGCGTGGCCCGGCCGGACCGTCGAGGAGGACGAGGGCGCCGAGTTCATGAACAACGTGCGCAAGTACGTGCTTTCGTCGACGTTGTCGGAAGTCACCTGGAACAACTCGACGCTCCTGACCGGCGACCCGGCCGAAGAGATCCGGACGCTGAAGGCCGCACCGGGCGGCGACATCATGACCAGCGGAAGCCCGACGGCGGTCCGGTGGCTGCTCGCCGAGGGCCTGGTCGACGAGCTGAACCTGGTGCTGTACCCGGTCGTCGTGGGCCGCGGCAAGCGCCTCTTCCCGGCGGACGGCCCGTCGTTCCCGCTGGAGCTGCGGAAGTCGGCGACGTTCGGCAACGGCGTGGTCCACCTGACCTACGCACCGGCGTGACCACGCCGTTCCGCCTCAGTTGACCTGCCGTGACTGCCCCTCCCAGAACGGCTCGCGCAGCTTGAACTTCTGGATCTTCCCGGTTGCCGTCCGGGGCAGCTCGGTCAGGAACTCCACCCGCTTCGGGCACTTGTACCCCGCCAAGTACCCCCGGCAGTGCTGGATCAGCTCCTCCGCGGTGACCGACCCCTCCACCACGACCAGCGCCGTCACCAGCTCGCCCCACTTCTCGTCCGGGATGCCGATCACCGCGGCCTCGCGGATCGCCGGGTGCGAGTTCAGCGCGTCCTCGACCTCGATCGACGACACGTTCTCGCCGCCCGAGATGATCACGTCCTTCTTGCGGTCCGCGATCGTCAGGTAACCCTCCGAGAACGTCCCGCCGTCGCCCGTGTGGAACCAGCCGCCCTCCTGCACCCGTGCCGTCTCCGCCGGGTTCTCCCAGTAGCCGTCCAGGTTGTGGTTGGACTGCGCGAGCACCTCCCCGTCGGTGTCCACCGCGATCCGGACGCCCAGGGCCGGCGTGCCCGCGCGGCCCAGCAGCCGCGCCTGCTCGTGCGGGTCGAGGTCCGCCCACTCGCTGCGCATGCGGTTCACCGTCAGCAGCGGTGCCGTCTCGGTGAGCCCGTAGATCTGGATGAACTCCCAGCGCAGCTCGGCCCGGACGCGCTCGATCGTGCGCGTCGGCGGCGGTGCGCCGGCCACCACGATCCGGACGCGGTCGCGGCCCGGGATCTCGCCGTCCCAAGCCGCGGCGCCGTCCAGGGCCGCCGTGACCACCGCGGGCGCCGCACAGAGGATCGTCACGCCGTGCTCGGAAATCCGCCGCAGGATCTCCGTCCCGTCGACCTTCCGCAGCACGATGTGCCGGCCGCCGAGGCCGGTCACCGCGTACGGCATGCCCCAGCCGTTGCAGTGGAACATCGGCAGCGTGTGCAGCAGGACGTCGTGGTCGCTCAACGTCGTGTGCAGGCCGAAGACGGCCGCGTTCAGCCAGATGTTGCGGTGGGTGAGCTGCACGCCCTTCGGCCGGGCTGTCGTCCCGGACGTGTAGTTGATCGTCGCCGTGGCGGACTCGTCGCCGTCCCACGGCCGGGGCGTGCCGTCGCCGCCCCAGATGGCGTCGTCGTCGCGGCCGAGGACGAACACGTGCTTCGCCGTCACCGTGTCCAGCAGGTGCTCGAGCTCCGGGTCGACGATCAGCACCTCCGCGCCCGAGTGCTCCACTATGTACTTGACCTCGGCGGGAGCCAGCCGGAAGTTCACCGGCACCAGGATCCGGCCCCAGCCGGACACGCCGAAGAACGACACGAGCAGCCGCGCGGCGTTGTGCGAGACCATCGCGACGCGCCCGCCGGCCGGCACGCCCAGCGCGTCGAGGTTGGCGGCCTGCGCGCGGGCCCGGCGCGCCACCTCGCGGTAGGTGAGCGAACCCCAGCTCGGCGCGGGCTGGTCCGGCTCGTCGACCACCGCGACGCGGTCCGGGTACACCGTTTCCGCGCGGTCGAGGAAGTCCCGGACACCCAGATCGAAGAACATCCCCCGATGATGACTCTTCCCAGGTGCTCGCACCAGTCCGATGTGGTTCGCTGGACCGCGATGGACTTCGACACGGTGGCCGGCGAGCTCTACGGGGGCGACCTCGCGGAGTTCGTCAGCGCGCGCAACGCGGCCGTGAAGGCGGCGAAGGCCGAGGGGGACGCGGAGCTCGCGAAGCGGATCCAGCAGCTGCGGAAGCCGACGACGGCCGCGGCGATCGTCAACACCCTCGCCCACGAGGACCCGGACGAACTGCAGGAACTGGCCGGGCTCGGCGACGAGCTGCGGGACGCGCACACGCGGCTGGCCGGCGACGAGCTGCGGGCCCTGACCCGCCGCCGCGGCGAGCTGGTGCGGCGGATCCTGCACGGGCTGCCGTCGATGAGCGACCCGGTGGCCCGCGAGGTCGAGGCGACCCTGGAAGCTGTCGCGGCCGACCCGGGCACCGCCGCGCTCGCGCTGGCCGGCCGGCTGACGTCGGTGGCGCACCAGGACACCGACCAGTGGTTCAGCCTCGCCGCGAGCGTCCCGCCCGCCACCGGGAAGCGCCCGAAGAAGCTGGTGGACAAGGCCGAACCGGCCGAGCCGAAGCGGGACCACCGGCGCGAGGAAGCGGAACGGGCGAAGGCTCGCGCGGAACGTGACCGCCGGCGCAAGGAAGCCGCCGAACGGGCGAAAGAACGCGCGACGGCCGAGCGTGACCTCGTCCGCACCGAGCGCGCGGCCGAGCAGGCCACCGCCCGCGTCGCGGAGCTGCGTGAGCGCCTGGCCGAGGCCGAGGAACGCGCCGAGCGTGCGACGGCGGAGCTGGAGACGGCGAAAGCGGCCTTCGACGAGGCCGACACCGCCGCCCGGGACGCCGCCGACGCCGCCGGCTGAGCCCGGGCTACGCGGTTGGGGGATGGCCCGCGGCCGGCCCGGGTCGGTAGCGTGCGAGGGCGCCCCGGATGGGCCGACACACGGAGGTAGTGGCTAACCAGCCCCCTTGAGATCGACACGTTCCGCCCTTCCCGGGCGGAGCTGTGCCTTCGTGTCGGCTCTCGGCCTCCGGTGACTCCGGCATCGGAAAGGAACACCCAGCTTGATCACGCTCACCACCACCGGCGCCCGCACCGGCCGGAAGCACCGGGTTCCGTTGGGCGCCTTGGACATCGACGGCCGGCTGGTCGTCGTCGCGTCCGCGATGGGCGCGCCGAAGCACCCGGCCTGGTACCACAACATCCGGCAGAACCCCCTGGTCACGGTGGAAACCGGGACCGAGACGTTCGACGCCATGGCCGCCCTGCCGCCGGACCGCGACGAGCTGTTCGCCAAGGTCGTCGAGCGGGAACCGGGGTTCGCCGACCACCAGGCGCGGACGACCCGGATCCTGCCCGTCGTCGAGCTGCACCGGTTCGACCCCGCGCGCCGCATGGGCGACTGGATCGTCGAGGTGCACGACTGGCTGCGCGCCGAGCTGAAGGAGCTGCGCGCCGAGCTGGACTGCGGCACCCCGCGGCGGCTGAGCACGCGGTGCGCCGGGTTCTGCACGGCGCTCACCAAGCACCACACCGGCGAAGGCGCGAACCTGTTCCCCCTGCTGGGCGAGCGGTTCCCCGCCCTGGCGCCGACGCTGGCGAAGCTCGACGAGGAACACGTCGTCGTGGCCCGGCTGCAGGAGGACATCCAACGGCTCGTCGACCAGGAAACCGACCCGGTCAAGCTGCGCGCGGAGTTCGACCGGCTGCGGTCCGAACTGGACAGTCACTTCGACTACGAGGAACGCACCCTCGTCGCCGCGTTGAACGCCCTGCTGCCCGCGCCGGGCTGATCAGAACAGGATTGCGGCCAGCCGCCGCTGGTTCTCCAGCTCCACCGCGGGGGACGGCCCGAGCACCTGGACGGCCACGTGGTCGGCACCGGCGTCCACGTGGGACCGGAGGCCCTTGACGACGGCTTCCGGCGTGCCGTGCAGGACGAGGTCGTCGATCAGCCGGTCGCTGCCGCCGCCGGCGACGTCGGCCTCGGTGTACCCGTGGCGCAGCAGGTTGTTCACGTAGTTGCTCAGCCCCAGGTAGGGGGTCTGCACGTACGGGCGGCCGATGGCGCGCGCGGCGACCGGGTCGTCGTCCAGGACGACTTTCTGTTCCGGCGCCAGCAGTTTGCCGGCACCCAGGACCGCCCGGGCGTGTCGCGTGTGCCCGGCCGGCACCAGGTACGGGTGGGCGCCCGCCGTGCGCTCGGCGGCCAGCTTCAGCACGCGGTCGCCGAGCGCGGCGAGGATCCGGGCGTCGGCCGGGACGCCGGCCGCGTCGAGCCGGTCGAGGTAGCCGACGATCTTGGCGTACGGGCTGCGGTACTCCGTGACGGACTCGGGGTGCCCGACGCCGATGCCGAGCAGCAAGCGCTTACCGTACCGGCCCGCGAGCCGGTGGTAGGACTCCGCGAGGGTTTCCGGCTCGTCGGCCCACATGTTGACGATCGCCGTCGCCACGGTGATCCGCTCGGTCGAGGCGAGGACGTCTTCGACGAACGCGAGGTCGCCGACGGAGTTCCGGCCGGTGCCGAGCCAGACCGCGCCGTAGCCGAGCGAGTCCGCCGCGATCGCCTGCTCCTTCCGGGTCGCGTCGTCGCGGTGCGGCGCCAGGAACAGGCCGAACTGGTTCACTACATTTGTCATAGAACTTAATGTAGCAAATGTAGCGTCACGCGGCGAGCCGGTGCAGCCACTCCCGCAACAGCTGGCGCTCGGTGGCGGTCAGCGCGTCGGTGTCGTCCTCCAGGGCGGTCGACAAAGCGACAGCGAGGGCGCTCATGGACGACCCTTCGGCGGGCTGCTCCGCCAGCAGCCCGGCCAGCACGGACTCCCTGACCTGCGCGGACATCGTCAGGTCACGCCGGTCTTCGGGCTGCGCGATCAGGCTGAGCGTCACGCCGCTGTTGGCCGCCGCGAACTGGCGCGCGGCCTCCGCCGCCTCGACGCGCAGCCGGCCGTCGCGCGCCAGCGGCGTGAACAGCTCCAGCAGCATCGCTTCGGCGCTCGACGTGAGGTTGCAGGGCACGCCCGGCTCGATCTGGCCGTAGAGCAGCACGTAGAACGCCGGGTGCGCCAGGCCGTATTCGACGTGCCTGTCCCAGCCCTCGCGGATCCGGTCGACCGGATCGCCCTCCGGCGACGGCGCCTGGACGTACTGCGTGAAGCCGTAGTTGACGACGGCGTCGAGCAGGCCCTGCTTGCTGCCGAAGTGGTGGTACAGCGTGGGGGCCTGGACGCCGGCGCGCTCGCAGATCGCCCGCGTCGACACCGGGCCGTCGCCGGCCTCGTGCAGGAGCTGGCCGGCGGCCAGCAGCAGGCGGTCGCGGGTACTGGTGGCGTTGCTCGATCGTCCGACCATGTAGCAATTGTAACGCCGGGTTATAGCGCCCGGCGCAGCCGCAGCTGGACGCGTCGGAGCCCGGCGAAGGCGGCCAGCACCTCCGGGTCCGTCGTGGCCGCGGCCGGGCGCACCGACCGGTAGCCGTCCACCAGTGCTTCTCGCAGCTCCTCGCGTTGCGGCAGGTGCGCGAGCGCGGCCGAGGCGACGGCGAGGTCGTAGGCGTAGTGGCCGTACCCGCAGTCGTCGAAGTCGATCACCCGCACCCGGCCGCGGTCGAACAGGTAGTTGTCCTGCCGCAGGTCGCCGTGCACCAGGCCGAAGGCGTCGGCGCCGTACCCCAGCTCGGCCCGCACCGCGCGGACCCGCGTCACCGCCTCGCGGACGCTCTCGTCGCCGCCGGCCGCGGCGACGGCCCGCTCGACGACCGCGGCGGAGAAGCCGTCCCCCTGCGTGCGCCCGAACTCGGTCAGGTCGTCGACGCGGCCGCGGTCGAGGCCGTTCATCCGCGAGCCGTGCAGGTGCAGCCGCGCGGTGAACGCGCCCAGCGCGTACAGCTGGGCCGAGCCCAGCCGCTCGTCGGCGAACCGGCCGTCGACCCAGTGGTACAGCACGCAGGTGCGCGGTTCGGGCACCGCCGGGTCGGCGACCACGGTGACCGCCTCCCGCGCGCGCGTCGGCACCGGCCGCGGGACGACGAGGTCGGTCTCGCGGCCCAGCGTGGCGAGCCAGGCCATCTCGGCGCGCACCTGCGCGACGCCGGGCCCGTCCGGCCGCTGCACCCGCAGCACGTACCGGTGGCCGTCCGAGCCGTCGACGCGGAACGACGTGTTGAGCCCGTGCGCCAGCGGGGTCAGGCGGGCCACCGGCACGGCGTAGGCGGTCAACGCGCCTTCGGCGAGGCGGCGCAGGCGTCGCGTGCGGCCGGCGCGGTCCAGTTCGGCGAACGGCCGGGTGTTCGCCTGGAAGTCGGCCATCGCCCAGGTGCTCAGCTGATCGACCGTTCCGGCTCGCGGGCGTGCGAGACGAGCTCGATCGTCGGCGTCGAGTGCCGTCCGCCACCCAGCCGCTCGACCCCGCGCAGGCCCTCGACCAGCCGCTCGACCTCGGTGTCCGGCCGCACCCCGAAGCGCATGAACTGGCTGGTCATGCCGATCTTGTTGCCGCACTGGCGCACCAGCAGGTGGTGTTCGGCGAGCAGGTAGTCGCACAACTCGGCGCCGTCGACCGACGCGGGCAGCCTGACGAGCAGGAAGTTCGCCTGCGACGGGTACACCGTCAGCTCCGGGAACTGGCTCAGCTGCGCGTTCATCATGAACCGGTCGAGCGCGAGCTTCTTGAGGCTTTCCTCGTACTCCGCGCGGTGCTCGGCGAGCATGAAGATCACGGTTTCGGCGAGCGAATTCAGGTTCCACTTCGGCAGCGCGGCCGACAGTTTGCGCGTCATGGCCGGATTCGACACCTGGTAGCCGAACCGGATCCCGTGCAGCCCGAAGTTCTTGCCGAGGCTCTTCAGCACGATCACGTTCGGCCGGACGACGGCTTCGCCGGCCACCGACGGGTTCCGCTCGACCTCGACGAAATCGACGAACGACTCGTCGATCACCACCAGGTCGAGGTCCTCGAGAGCGTCCATGAACCGGAGCACCTCGCGGCGCGGCAGGTACCCGCCGTCGGGGTTGTTCGGGTTGCACAGCACCGCCACGCGCGAGCCGCGGCGCTTGATGAAGTCGACGTACTCGTCGACGTGGAGCTCGAAGTTGTCCGCTTCCTTCAGCAGGAACATGTCGACGCGCTTGCCGGTCTCCATCGGCTGGTCGGTCCACCGGCCGAAGGTCGGGATCGGCACGGCGACGCTGGCGTCGACCAGCAGCCGGTCGATCCAGGTGATCAGCTCGGTCGAGCCGTTGGCCAGGGAGATCGTCGACGGGTTGAGCCGCAGCACGCTCGCCAGCTGCGCGGTGATCGCGGCGGCGTCGCTCGGGTAGAACTTGAGGATCGTGCGGAGGTTCCGTTCGAGCTCGCCGAACATCGCGTCGGTGGGGAAGTACGGGTTGCACGGGATGCAGAAGTCCGCGAGGTCGTCCGCGTGCTGCCCCATCGCCCTGGCCACGGAGAAGAAGGACGGGCTGTGGGCCTGGCCCTGCTGGAAAAGGCCGCTGGTCGTCATGCCGTGCCGCACGCGTGGTCTCCGTCCGCCGCTTTACCGGCCCCTTGCCTTCCCGTGGGGGACACGTACGAATCGGGCGGCCGGTTCAGTGCCGGACACCGCATAGACCCCGGTGCCCGCCAGGGCGATGGCGGCGAGCAGGGACAACGCCGTGAGCGGCAGCGGCGCGGCCAGCGGGTCGATGCCGGTGAAGGATTCGAGGCCGATGACGGCGGTGAGCACCGCGTCGGCGGCGACGGCGATCCGGACGACCCGCGTGCGGTGCGCTTCGGGCCAGTGGGTGAAGCGCAGGAGCCAGGCCAGCGCGGGCAGCACCAGGATCGCGTGCATGGCCACCGCGTGCAGCGGTTTCAGCGACCCGGCGGTCGTGTAGGCCAGCTCCGGGTTGCCGCCGCGCGACGCGACGACACCGCGGCCGATCATCACCGCACCGGTGGCCAGCGCGACCAGGAGCACGACCAGGCCCGCGCGGATAGCCAGGCGCAGGCTCGGCGCGTCCGGGCCGGGCTCCACGAGCGCGGCCGCGGTGAAGCCGATGACGGTCACGATGATGACCGCGCCACCGATGGCGAGCGTCATCGAGACGGCCGTGTCGAACGGCGTCTCGAAGTCGAAGTGCGACGGCACCCCGCGCCACGCCTGCATGCTGACCAGCAGGACTTCGGTGACGCTCGCCGCGGTGAAGGCGCCGAGCAGGACACCGCGCACCCGCGGGCGGACGGTGAGGAACGACGTCGCCCAGGCGACCGAGGCGAGGGTCAGCCCGAAGGAGAGGCCGAACGTGACGGCCTTGCGCAGCGACAGCGGGCCGAGCCACGAGCCGCCCGTGGCGACGAGCACGAGCGCGTGCACGAGGCCGCTCACGAACAGGGCCGCGCCGACGGCGTAGGCGATCCGCTCGGCTCGCCTGCCGTCGTGCCAGATCCGGGTGAGTGCGTTCATACCCGGAGTTTCCCTCCTTCTCGGCGTCCGGTGCGTCGTCCCGGCGGCGACACCACGACGTACGACGACGGGCGTACGGCAATCGGTGAGCATGTCGAAAAAGCACCGGTAAAGGAATTGAAATTTTCTTGACGAAATTTTGGCGGGGCGTGTGCCGGGAGCCACTCGCCAGGCGGATGCGAACCGGTCGGCGGCGTTCTACTCTGCAATCATGTACATCGCACTCTTGACCTACACGGCGCCCGAAACAGAAGTCGACTACGCACTTCCGGACCATTCGGACTGGTTGCGCAAACAATTCACGAAGGGACTGTTCCTGGTTTCCGGAAAGGGCAACGGCGCGGCCGACCAGGTGATACTGACGCGGTCGGTGCTGCGCGGCAAGCTCGACGCCGTGCTCGCCAGCGACCCGTTCGTGGTCCGCCGGCTCGCCCGCTACGAAGTCATCGAGTTCACCGCCACGCGCACCGCGCAGGAGCTGCTGGCGATCAACGAGGCCATTGCTTCCTGAACCGCGGTCTTCGGGGGTCCGGGTGGCGGAGCCCCCGGCCCGGGCGAAGCCCGGAATGTTACAGCCGTCATGGGTCGGGTGGCCCGGCGACGACGCCAGCCACCTGACGGCGAAGAACACTCGCCCGCTGCGCCTCGCTTATGATCGCGAAGGACGTCCAGCAGGGAGAGTGCGATGAAAACCCCCGACCTCGTCTTCCGGGGCCGCCGGTTGAGCAGGGACCGCGCGCTGGTGCTGGCCGCGGTCGAGGCGCTCCCGTCGGCCCGGGACACCACCCGCGCCGCCGTCGCCGACGGCGCCGACCTCGTGAGCTTCGCCGGGACCGGCGTCGAGACCCTGGTCGGGTGGGCGCGTGAGACTTTTCCCGGCCTCGTCGTGGGGGCCGAAACCGCTGATGCTTCGGTGGCCGGGGCTTGCTGTGAAGCGGGCGCGGACCTGATCGTGGCCGGCGCCGACCTTTCCGAGGTCGCCGCGCGGTTCGGCGTGGGTTACGCCGCCGCCTCGGTGCCAGCCGGATTGCCCGCTTCGGGCGTCTTGGTGGACGTCGGGGAGTTCCGGCTGCCGGTGCCCGGCGACGTGCCCGTGCTGGCCGGGGTGGCCGGCGACGGAACGCCCGGCGGCCTGGCGCGCGCCGCGCTCGCGGCGTCGGCGGGGGTGGCGATCATCCGTACGCGGCACGTGCGCGAGGTGCGGCACGTGGCCGAGATGGCGGCGAGCATCGCGGGCACCCGCCCGCCGGCGAAGGCGGTCCGGTGGGAGTGATCCGGCAGATCTGGCCGGCGGCGCGCGACCTCGGCGAAGACGACCTCGAGCAGCTGTACCGCTACCCGGCCGACCCCCGCTGGCTGGCGGTGAACTTCGTGTCGAGCACCGACGGCGCGATCACGGTGGAGGGCCGGTCGGGAGGCCTGTCGACCCCGGCGGACCGGATCGTCTACCGCCTCGGCAACGACCTGGCCGACGTGGTCCTGGTGGGCGCGGGCACGGCGATGGCGGAGGGCTTCGAGGGAATGCGCCCCGACGCGGCGACGGCCGGCCGCCGGCGCCGGTTCGGCTTGGCCCCGATCGCCCCGGTGGCGGTGGTGACGACGGGCCGTTCCCTGCCGCCGGACGCCCCGGTGATCACCAAGGCGGCGGTCCCGACGATCGTGTTCACCTGCGCTTCGGCCCCCGCGGCGGTGCGCGGGGCGTGGGCGTCGAACGGGGCCCGGGTGTTCGTCGTGGGCGAGGCGGAGGTGTCGGCCGAGGGAGTGGTGTCGACGCTGGTGGCGGAAGGCCTGGGCCGCATCGACTGCGAGGGCGGCCCGCGGTTGTTCGGTTCGCTGATCGAGGCGGGCGTGGTCGACGAGTTCCGGTTGACGGTGGCGCCGTTCCTGGTGGCGGGGACATCGAGCCGGGCGGCGGTCGGCGGAGTGGTGGATCCGGCCGCGCTGGAGCTGGCTTCGGTGCTGACCGACGGGGACAGCGTTCTGCTGCGCTACCTGGCTTCGCGCTAGTTTTGTCGGTCCCTTCCGGTAGTGTGGAATTCGGGGGCTCCCTCGCGCGGTTCCTGTTGCGGCACAAGGGAAATCGCCGCTCAGCGCGCCCGCCGTCATTCACCCGGTCCAGCGATGATGTTCGAACCTTTGTTCGGGTACCGTCGGAGACATGACCGCCATCCGAAGACCCCGGCACCGGAAATCGGTGCTGCACCAGAGAAAAACCCTACCGATCGAGCAAGCGCCGGAAATGGTCCGGCAGCGGCAGTTCCCGCGCCTCCGCCTGCGTCAGCCACGCGAAGTCGTCGTGCTCCTCAGGGCTGAGCACGACCTCGCCCGCGCCGATTTCTTCCACCGTGTAAAAGAAAGCGTGGATCCGCAGCGGGCGGCCGGCGATGTCCGGCCACGCGTCGCGAGCCAGCTCACCCGTGACGCGGACCGCCAGCCCGGTCTCCTCCGCCGCCTCGCGCACCGCTGTGGCTTCACCCGGCTCGCCCGGCTCGGCCGTCCCGCCGGGCAGTTCCCAGCGGCCCGCGAGGAACACTCCGGGCACGCGGCGGAGGAACAGCACCCGGTCGCCGCGGGCGAGCCAGCAGTAGGCCAGGTGCTTGTGCGCGATCTCCGTCATGCGCGCGATTCTCGCTCAGTTGGTCTTCGAGGTCGGCAGGTGGGCGCCGAGGTAGCCGACGTACACCGTGCCCGTCCGGTCGGTGTCGTCGAGGAAGTGCAGCCGCGGCGCCGGCGACTTGAACCGCTCCAAGGCGATGTGGGCGCCGAAGTAGTCGCGGCCCGCCGGGTTCGTCCGGGGATCGACGCGGAACGTGCGGGCCTGGCGGAGCCGTTCGTTCGTCGTCACCGTGTCCGACTCGGCCAGGGCGATGATGTTGGCGCTGATCAGCGAACCCGGCTGCCCGGTCCGGGCGAACGCGAGCACGTCGGAAAGCTCGGGTCCGGGGTCCTGGCCGGCCTCCAGCAGCGACGTCCGGGCGCCCGCGTAGGCGTCGAGGGTGCGAAGGGCGTCCCACGCCTTCCGGCGCCAGGCGGCGGCTTTCGGGTGGTGGTCGAGGATCGCGGCCGGAGCCGGCTCGGCCGTGATCGCGAGGTGGTTGAGCGACGCCGTCGCGGCACCGATCAGCTCGCCGAAACTGGGGAAGTCCTCCGGCGGCCGCTCGGCGGCGGCGACCTCGTCGTCCGCGTCGTGGTGGCGGGCGAGCCGGCCGGCCAGCAGGCCGTTGACCCGTCTGAGCTCGTCGCGCTCGGCCTCGGTCTCCTCGAAGGCGCGGGCGTAGTCGTCCACCTCCACCTGCAGGTGCGCGAGCTGCTCCCGCAGGCACGCGACGTCGGTCGCGCAGACGTCTTCGAGGCGGCGGCGGAGCGTCTTGACCTCGCCGGCGTGCCGATCCCGTTCTTCGGCGTGCGCCTTGGCCTTCTTCCGCAGGATCGTGATCACGCCACGCGCCTCGGCGAGTTCCCGTTCGGCGCGGCCGAGCTTCCCGACCAGCTCAGCGTCGGGCTCGCGCTTCGGCGACGCGAAGGGATCCGTGGCGTACCAGGTCCGCACGCTCGGCACCCCGGTCCACTCCTCGGGCAGCGGCGTCCGGCTGCGGGCCTGGATGAGGCGCGTGATCGCGTCCTCGAGCGCCTCGCCGGAAACCGGGCTGGCGGCTTCGACGAAGTCCGGGAGCTGGTCGCATGGGGGCACGTACAGCCGCGCGCCCTGCGGCAGCGCACAGCCCAGCGGAAGGTGCCGGTTGAGCGTGTGGCGGAAGCGGTCGTCGACGTCGAAGACGTTGACCAGCCCGGGCCAGCCCGCCACCGGCACCGTCGGCGGCTCGGTGAGCACCAGCACCGCCGAAGAGCGCCACGGTGCCACCAAAGCCTCGCCCAGCAGGTCGGCCAGGTGGTCGCATTCCCGGCGCGACCAGCCGCGCATCGCCAGCACCGGCGTTTCGATCGGGATTTCGTCGCTGCCGCTGGCGCCCAGCTCCTCCAGCCCGATCCGCTCGGCGGGCGCGATGTGGCAGCTGCGCCACGGCCGCGTGCTCGCCGCGGCGAGCAGCCAGGTCACCCGGTCCTCGCCGGCGCGGTAGCACAGCGAAAGCAATACCTGAACGGAGTAGCGGCCTTCGCCGCCCTCGTACGCGAACTTCAGATCGCACCGGCGCGAACCGCCGTCGTCGGACGAGCCGAGATCGGTCACCGTGTAGTCGTCGTGCTGCCGCTGACGGCTGATCAGCCTGCTGCGCAACGCGTCCAGGGGGCGTTTCCCCTCGGTGGGGACCAGTCCGTGGTGCCAGATCCGGTGCACCCCCACAGGACTCAACTCCGTTCGCCGGGAACAGGACCTCAGCCGAACATAGCGGATCCTGTGACCGTTCGAACGCGGGGCGTCACCCTGTTCGTGTCCAGAGGCAGAACGGGTGCCCCGCCGGATCGAAACAGACGCGGACATCGTCCTGCGGCTGGAACCCGGCGACCACCGCGCCCGCCGCGGTCGCCACCGCCGTCGCCTCCTGAAGGTCGTCGACCTCGATGTCGAGGTGCAGCTGCATCTGCTGCGCACCCCCGGCCGGCGGCCACACCGGCGGAACGTGCCCGGTCTCCAGCTGGAACGACAGGCCGGCGCTGCCATCGTCCGGGCGCAGCGTCACCCACTCCGGTTCGTCGGTGCGGATCGGCCACCCGAGCAGCTTCGAGTAGAACTCGGCGAGTGCGCGGGGTTCCGGCGTGCCGAGCACGGTGGAGGTCAGCTTCATGATCGGACTGGTACCCGCAAGCCGCGATCTCTACCGCGGCGGGCGCTGTTCGACGCATGGGCCGCTGCCGGCCGTGGTGGACCAGCCGGCCGCGATAGGTTGCCGGGCAGGTCGAGGGATACTTCGGCTCGTCCGGGCACCCGGTGGCCCGCAGCTCCGGCACCAGCATCAAAGGTGAGTATCCCGCCCTGTCCGACCCGACCGGCCGCCTGATCCCTCGGCGCGGGGCACGGCCCCCCGCCGCCTCCCGCTGCGACCCCCTGCCACCACCAGCACCACACTGGCCGATTTCCGCGGAATACCTCGGCATCGCAGCGGTTGGATCCTGGCGCAGGCGTTGAGATCACTGAGGGAGCTGCCATGTCGTCCGAGCACATCCAGGGGACCGTCGCCGACGGGTTCGAAGGCGTCCGTGCGGAGTTCGCCGCCGTTGCCGTCGATCAAGGGGGTGACTATGCCGCGCAGCTCGTCGCGCACGTCGACGGGGAACGAGTTGTCGACCTCTGGACCGGTCCCGAAATCGACGGTGACTCGCTGACCGGCGTGTTCTCCTCGACCAAGGGGGCCGCGCACCTGGTGGTCGCGCTGCTCGTCCAGGACGGTGTGCTGGACCTCGACGAGCGGGTCGCGCACTACTGGCCGGAGTTCGGCGCCGCCGGCAAGGACCGGATCACGCTGCGCGAGCTGCTTGCGCACCGCGCCGGTGTCGTCGGGGCGGACGGGGGCTTCACGGCCGAAGAGATCGCGGACGACCGGATCATCGCCGAGCGGCTCGTCCCGCAGCGGCCGTACTGGCGGCCCGGCACCGCGTTCGGCTACCACGCGCTCGTGATCGGCGCGCTGACCGGCGAGGTCGTCCGGCGCGTCACCGGCCGCAGCATCCAGGAGCACTACGAAGAGCGCGTCCGCAAGCCGTTCGGCCTCGACTTCTACCTCGGGCTGCCCGAAGAACTGGAACCGCGGTTCCTGACCACGCAGCCGATGCTGCCGACGCCCGAGCAGCTGGCGGAGCTCGAGGCGAACGCGACCGGTCCGGACAGCATCACCGGCATCGCCTTCAACCGGAACCACCCCAAGGGCCCGGAACTCTGGGAGCTGCCGAACCTCAAGCCGGTCCGCCAGCTGAGCCCGGCGTCGGTGGGCGGCGTCGCGTCGGCGCGGGGGCTGGCCGGCATGTACGCGGCGGCGATCAGCGGCTCCGAGCCGCTCCTGCGTCCGGAGACCGCGGCGGAGTTCGCGCAGATTCACTCGATCGGCGACGACCTGTCCACCCGCAACCACAACGCCTTCGGCCTCGGCTTCGCCATCGTGTCGGACGACTACCCCGTCCTGGGCCAGGGCGCGTTCGGCCACAGCGGCGCGGCCGGCTCGCAGGCGTTCGCCGACCCGCGCAGCGGTCTCGCGTACGGCTACAACCGCCGCCGGTTCGCCTTCCCGGGTGGCGCCGCCCCGGAAAACGCCCGCCTGGTCAGCGCGGTCCACGCGGCGGCGACCGCCTAGGGAGCTGTCCTGTAAGTCATCGGAAGCCAGGGGCACGATGGCGGCGGGCGACTTGATCATCGCGCTCCGGGCCGACGAAGGCGGTCCGCCGGTCTCGCATCACTCGGCGGGTCGAGGGGATGCGAATACACCTTGTCCGTCAACTCACCGCGACCAACCACCCGGCACAACCACCAGAGGTCCAGCTCAACCACTTGCAGGTGATCGCCTACCCGGCGGCGGGCGGCCCGCGGCCTCGACCGTCCACAGTAGACGCTCCGGTCACGGTCCGTGGCCGGAGCACCACGTACCCGCGAGTGGCCTCCTGAGGGCTCAGGTGCACGTCCGGAGTGGACGTCGTTACAGACTTCACCCGTTAGGACGTTCCGGTCGGGGCATCCCGCCTGCTCACCGCGTCCGGACTGACTTTCCGTAGCGAAAACTCTCCCGATCATTGCTCCGATGTGAAACTATTGGGCCGTTCGCGGGGAGAGGGCCTCGCGACAGGGGACTCACCGTCACGGCAGCGTCCCCATGCAGATCCCCAGGGGAGAGGAGATCGACCATGTCGACGCCCACGGATGTCAAGCCCGGCGAAGCCCCGGAGCCGGTCGAGGAGCCGGTCGAGCCGGCTCAGCCGCTCGTGCAGTGGACGGACGCGGACGGCAAGGTCCACGTCGACCACCCGGTGCACACCGAGTGCGCGAACGGCTGCTATCAGGTTGTCACGCCCTGAGCCACGCCTCGTCGAGGCAAGCCCGCCTGCTGATCTACCGGTAGGCGGGCTTCTTTTTGCCGACGCCTGTGCTGTCATAGGTGAGTGCCCGTGATTGAACTGGACCCCTCCGAGGTGATCGAGAGGGTTCGTTCCCTGCAGAAGGACGCCGCCGACGCTTCGTGCGTCGCGCGGTACCACCTGAGCCTCCGGCTGCTGCGCCGCGGGATGAGCCTGCTGGACTCCGTGCACCCGGTGCCGGCGGAGCACCACACCGACTGGCTGGTGACGCGCATCCGGCTGGCCAGCACCATGACGGCGATCTCCTCGGAGATCTCCAACGACCTCGCCGCCGGGCTGGCGGGCCTGGACGACGTCCGGCTGCTGATCAACGCCGTGGCGGATCCCGTCCTGCAGGCCGAGCTCAACGGCTCGCTCAACCACAACTACGCGATGCGGCTGATGGGTGTCGGGCGCAACGACGAGAGCCTCGCGTCGTTCGACCGGGCGGTCGGGCACCACGAGTACCGCCTGGCCAACGGCACCGACCCCGAGTCGCGGATGAGCGCCTTCACGTTGACGCTGGCGTCGCGCGGCTGGGTGCACATCCGGCTGGGGAACGTGCGTGAAGCCCAGGCGGACCTGACCCGGTCCCTCGAACTCGCGGAGAAGTACGAGCTGCGCGGCAACGCCGCCAGCACCCGGCGGACGCTGGGCACGCTCGCCCTGCGGATGGGCGATGTCCCCGAAGCCCTGCGGCTCTACGACGAGTGCGAGCGCAGCTACCGCGCGCTCGACATGGAGATCCCGCCCACCCTGCGGCTCGCGCAGGCCGAGGCCCTGCTCGCGGCCGGGCTCGCGGACGAGGCCGGGGCCCACCTCGACGAGATCCTGCCGGTCATGGTCGAAGAGCAGAGCGTCAGCCGCGAACTGGCGCTGGCCGAGCTCTACCGCGCCTCGGCCGCGCTGATGGGCGACGACGTCGAGCTCGCCAGGGAGATGGCCTACTCGGCGCGGCGCCGGATGCTCAAGGTCGGGTGCCTGACCTGCACGGCCAACGCCACCCTGATGGGCCTCAAAGCCGACGCGCGGGACGCACTGGAGACGGGGGACGTGCCCGCGAGCCTGCCGACGCGGGCCCTGCGCCAGGCCGCGAAGATGCCGGCCCCGCAGCTCACCGACCAGGCCGCGACCGCGCGCATGCTCGCCGTCCGGCTGGACATCCGGCGCGGCAACCTCAAGCGGGCCGTCGAGACCTTGCAGCTGGTGCCGCGGCCCGGGCAGCTCGCCCCCATCGACTACCGGATGCTGCGGCGGCTCTGCCGGGCCGAACTCGCCGTCGCCCAGGGGGACCGGGCGAAGGCGCTCACCGAGATCCGGTCCGGGCTCACCGAACTGGACGCCGTCCGGGACCGGATGGGCGGGCTGGACCTCGTCTCCGGGACCGCGCTGCACGGCCAGGAACTCGCCGACCTCGCCGTGAAGCTCGTGCTCGAACGCAACGACGCCCGGCGGCTGTTCGTCTGGCTGGAACGCACCCGGGCCCAGACCTACCGCTACGAACCGCTTTCGGCCGGCACCGATCCGGAGCTCGCTGCGCGCGTCGCCGAGGTGCGGGGGCTCGGGCAGGCCATCCAGGAGGCCCAGCACGACGGGCACCCCGTCGCCGGCCTGCGGGCGAAGTACAACGAACGGCTGCGGGAGGCCCAGCGGCTCGGCTGGCACACCGGGCGGTGGGGCCGTCCGCGGCCCGTCGCGGGGCTCGCCGAGGTCGCCGGGCGGCTCGGGGAGCGGGCCATGGTCAGCTTCGCCGCTTCCGGCGACGAGCTCGTCGCCGTCGTCGTCGCCGGGGGTGAGTGCCGGCTCGTTCGGCTGGGGTCCGCCGGGGCTGCCGCCGAGTCCGCGCGCGTGCTCAACGTCGACCTCGACGCCCTCGCGCCCGACAACCTGCCCGAGCGGCTCGCCGAGGTCGTCATGGCTTCGGCGCACAAGCAGGCCGACAAGCTCGACGCCCAGCTCGTCCGGCCGCTGGCCGGCCTCATCGGCGACCGCGACCTGGTCATCGTCCCGACCGGCCCGCTCTACGCCGTGCCGTGGGGCGTGCTGCCGGGCCTGCGGGGGCGGCCGACCGTCGTCGCGCCGTCGGCGACCGCGTGGCTCGCCGCCGAGCTGACCCGGTCGACGCGCGCCCGCAAGATCGTGCTGGTCCGCGGCCCGGGCCTGGCCGGCGCCCGCGGTGAGCTCGAAAAGCTGACCACGCACTACCGCACCGCGACGACGATGACCGGCGCCAAGGCCACCGTGAAGTCCGTGCTGCGTGCGATGGACGGCGCGAAGCTCGCGCACTTCGCCGCGCACGGCGCGCACGAGCCGGAGAACGCGCTGTTCTCCCGGCTCGAACTGGCCGACGGCGCCCTGTTCGGCCACGAGATGGCCGGGCTGCGGCAGCCGCCGCGGCAGGTGGTGTTCGCCGCGTGCGAGCTGGCGATGAACCGGATCCGGCCCGGCGACGAAGCGCTCGGCTTCGCCAGCGCCCTGCTGGCCAGCGGCTCGCGGACGGTGATCGCGCCGCTGTCCCGCGTCGGCGACCTCGCTTCGGCGGCCGCGATGGACGACTACTACCGCGCGCTGGCCGTCCGGGACAGCCCGGCACTGGCGCTGGCCGACGCCATCGCCGTCGACCCGTTCCGCCGCCCGTTCGTCTGCCTCGGCGCCGGTTAGGGCAGCTGCGCCGGCGGCGACCACACCAGCCGCGGGTCGGTCTGGACGAAACTGCCGAGCAGCTGGTCGACGCGGGTCAGCACGTCGAGGTCGAGCCGGACGCCGGCGGCCTTGGCGTTCTCCGTGACCTGCTCGGGCGTGCTCGCGCCGGCGACCGCCGAGGCGACCGTCTCGTGCTGCAACGTCCACGCCAGCGCGAGCTGCGCCATCGTCAGGCCGCAATCGTCCGCGACCCCGCGAAGCAGCTCCACCCGCTCCAGCAGCTCCGGCAGGAGCAGCGGCCGGGCGTGCGGGTGGGCGGCGGCGCGTGACCCCGCCGGGATGCGCCCGTCCCGGTACCTGCCGGTCAGCACGCCCTGAGCGAGCGGCACCGACGCGAACTGCCCGACGCCGATCCGCGTGCCCACCGGCATCACCTGGGCCTCGGGCACCCGCCACAGCATCGAGTAGTGCGGCTGGTTGGCGATCAGCGGCACGTCGTACCGCGCCGCGGCCTCGTGCGCTTGGAGCAGCTGCTCGGCCGTCCACTCCGAGGTCCCGGCGTACCGGATCTTCCCCTGCCGCACCAGGTCCGAGAGCGCGAGGAACGTTTCCGCGACCGGCGTCCGGTAGTCGAAGCGCAGCAGCTGGTAGACGTCGACGTGGTCGGTGCGCAGCCGCCGCAGCGACCCTTCGAGAGAGGCGATCACGTGCTTGCGGCTCAGGCCCGCGTCGTTCGGACCCGGGCCCTCGGGCCAGAAGACTCCCGTGCACAGTACCAGATCGTCGCGGCGCATCCCGGCGAACGCCGCTCCGAACGCGGCTTCCGCGGCGCCCCCGTCCCAGGCGGCCGCGGTGTGGAACGTCGTGACACCGGCGTCCAGCGCCGCGGCGACGCAGCCCGGCTCGCCGTGCGTCAGCCAGTTTCCGTAGGCGATTTCGCTGACGGCGAGCCCGCTCGCGCCCACCCTGCGGTACTCCACTTCAGCCTCCCACGGCCATCTCGTCGATCCACGCGTCGACCGCGCCGGCTTTGCGGGCGAAGGACTCCCGCACCGATTCGTGCGGCAGGATCAGGAACTCCTCGGTGCCGAGCCCGCGCACGACCGCCTCGGCGACGTCGTCGGGCTCGATGAGCGGGGCCGCCGCGGCGATGGCCAGCGCCGCCGGGTGGCCGGCCGCGATGCCGGGTTCGAGCAGCGCCGTCCGGACCCCGAGCGGGCACAGCGCGCTGACCCGCACCCCGCGTGGCCGGTAGGTGATCGCCAGCCACTCGGCGAGGCCGACGGCCGCGTGCTTGGTGACCGAGTACGGCGCGTCGCCGGGGATGCCGAGCAGGCCGGCGCCCGACGCCGTGATCAGCAGGTAGCCCTCGCCGCGCGCCAGCATCGCGGGCAGCACGGCCTGGGCGGCGTGGACGTGCTGCATGACGTTGATCTCCCAGGACCTCTGCCACTGCTCGTCGGCCGCGTGCACGCCGGTGCCGAACGCCGCACCCGCGTTGGCGCAGAACACGTCGATGCGGCCGAACTCGGTGCGGGCCGTCGCGACCAGCGCCTTGAGGTCCTTTTTGGACGTCGCGTCGGCGGCCACCGCGACGGCCCGGCCGCCCGCGGCCGCGATCTCCGCCACCACCCGCTCGGCGCCTGGGGTGTCCACGTCGGACACGACCACGCCGGCCGCCCCTTCCGCGGCGAAGCGGCGGGCCATGGCGGCCCCGATTCCGTGTGCCGCGCCGGTCAGCACGACCACGCGTCCGGTCAGTTCCACGCGGGCTCCAGAAATATCGGGTTCGAATTGTCACCTGCGTGCGGGAAATGTATTTTCCGGTTGCGATGCAGGTGATAAAAGTGCTGGTCGGGGCGGTGATCGTGCCTGGTGGCACGGTTTTGCACGTTAGCACGACTATTGCGTTTCAGGTATCCGGTGCGTTATTCCTGAAGATCGCAACGCCCCGCGTACAGGAGGTCCCGCCGATGGCCGAGCTCGTCCCGCCGTCGCACGCTCGACGGCTGCGGTGCCTGGGAGTCGGTGGTCCCGGCGAGGTCGCCGCCATCGCACGCGACGGTGGCCTCGGCGTCCTCGACGGCGCCGATCCGGCCGACCTCCGGCTGGTCGCGGCCCGGGTGCGCGTGCCCTACGGGGTCCGCACGGACGGCCCGTTGCCCGCCGGTGCGGCCTTCGCCGTCCGCACGCACGGGCCGTGGGCGGGAGCGCTCGCCGAAGTCGCGGACCTGGCCACGGCCGCCGAGGCGGTCCGCGGCGGCGCGCTCGGCTTGGTGACCCGCGGTGGCGACCTGAGTGACTTCGTTCTGCTGCAACAGCTTCTCGGCGCCTTCGACGTCCCGGTGTGGGGCAGCGTGGCCGGGCCGCGGACGGCGGTGGGTGCGCTCGCCGGAGGTGCCGCCGGAGTCGTCGTCCGGTCCACAGAGGATGTTCGCCGGATCGTCGGGGCAGACGTGCCGGCGCCGACCCTCGGGACGCGGCTGTGCCGGACGCTGGGGACGCCGCTGCCGGTCGTCCAGGGCCCGATGACGCGGGTGAGCGACCAGCCGGGCTTCGCGGCCGCGGTCGCCGACGCGGGCGGGTTCCCGTTCGTCGCGGTGGCCACGGCGAACGGCGCGCGCACCACCGACCTGCTCGCCCGGACCGCCGAGCGGCTCGGTGAACGTCCTTGGGGCGCGGGCATCCTCGGCTTCGTACCCGACGACCTGCGGGCCGCCCAGCTCGCCGCGATCCGGACCGCACGGCCGCGGTGCGTGCTGGTCGCGGGCGGGAAACCGGGCCAGGCCAAGGCATTGGAAGCCGAGGGGATCGCAACGTTCCTGCACGTGCCGTCGCCGGTGCTGCTCCGCCAGTACCTCGACGCCGGGATCCGCCGGTTCGTCTTCGAGGGCGCCGAATGCGGCGGCCACATCGGCCCGCGGGCCAGTTTCGAGCTGTGGGAGGAACAGCTGGCCGTCCTCGGCGCGGCGAAGGACGTCGAGGTGCTCTTCGCGGGCGGGATCCACGACGCCCGTTCGGCCGCCGTGGTCGCCGCGATGGCGCAACCGCTCGACGCCGTCGGCGTCCTGATGGGCACGGCGTACCTGTTCACCGAAGAAGCCGTGGAACACGGGGCCATCACCGGCCTGTTCCAGGAACGCGCGCTCGCCGCCGTCACGACCGTGACGCTCGAGACCGCCCCGGGCCACCGCACGCGGTGCCTGCCCAGCCCGTACACGGCGGAGTTCGAGCAGGTCAAGGCGGGTCTCGGCGCGACACCGGAAGCGTGGCAGCGGCTGGAGGAGCTGAACACCGGACGGCTGCGCGTCGCGAGCAAGGGCGTCCGCCGCGACGGCGAGCCACTCGACGCGGCCACTCAGCTCGAAGAAGGCATGTACCTGGCCGGCCAGGTCGCCGTCCTCCGGGACCGCCGGACGACGATCGCCGAGCTGCACCGCGAGGTCACCGCCGGGCAGACGTTCGCCCGCCCGGAAGAGGCGGTCGCGGAGAACTCCCGTGACATCGCGATCATCGGCATGGCCTGCACGTTCCCCGGCGCACGCGACCTCGACGCCTTCTGGTCGAACGTCCTGCGCGGCGACGACGCCGTCACCGAAGTCCCCCGCGACCGCTGGGACCCGGACGTCTACTTCGGACAGTCGACGTCGAGGTGGGGCGGGTTCCTGCCCGCCCTCGACGTCGACCCGCTGGAATTCGGCATCCCGCCGTCGGCGATGGGCAGCATCGACCCCGCGCAGCTGGTGTCGCTGGAGACCGCGCGCCGCGCGCTGGCCGACGCCGGGTACGCCGAGCGGGACTTCGACCGCGAGCACACGAGCGTCGTGTTCGGCGCGGAGGCGGGTGGTGACCTGGCGAACGCGGGCGCCCTGCGGTCCCTGCTCGACGGCTACTTCGACGAGGTGCCGCCGGAGTTGCTCGCCCAGCTGCCCGAGCCGACCGAAGACAGCTTCCCGGGCACGCTGGCCAACGTCATCTCCGGCCGGATCGCCAACCGCCTCGACCTCGGCGGCGCGAACTACACGGTGGACGCCGCGTGCGGGTCGTCCTTGGCCGCGCTCGACCTCGCCGCCAAGGAACTGCGGGCGGGCACCAGCTCGCTGGTCCTCTGCGGCGCGGTCGACCTGCACAACGGCATCCACGACTACCTGATGTTCACCTCGGCCGGAGCGCTGTCCCCGACGGGCCGCTGCCGCCCGTTCGACGCGGCGGCGGACGGCATCGCGCTCGGCGAGGGCGTGGCGTGCCTGGTCCTCAAGCGACTGTCCGATGCGGAACGCGACGGCGACCGGATCTACGCGGTGGTCAAGGGAGTCGGCGCGGCCAGCGACGGCAAGGCGCTGGGCCTGACGGCGCCCCGCCCGGAGGGCCAGCGCCGCGCACTGGCGCGCGCCTACCGGGACGCGGGGGTGTCCCCGGCCGAAGTGGGGCTGGTGGAGGCCCACGGAACGGGAACGGTCGTCGGCGACGCCACCGAGCTGCGGACGCTGACGGAGTTCTTCACGGAGGCGGGAGCGCGGCCGGGCGCTTGTGCGCTGGGGTCGGTGAAGAGCCAGATCGGCCACACGAAGTGCGCGGCGGGCCTCGCCGGGCTGATCAAGGCGGCGATGGCGCTGTGGCACGAGGTGGTCCCGCCGACCCGGCACCTGACCAGCCCGAACGCGGCTTGGGACGCGACGGCGAGCCCGTTCACGTTCACGACGTCGGCCCGGCCCTGGCCCGAACCGGCACGGCTGGCGGGGGTGAGCGCATTCGGCTTCGGCGGGACGAACTTCCACGCGGTGGTCGCGGCGGCACCGGTGGCCCCGGACCGGCGGCACGGGCTGCGGGACTGGGCGCCGGAAGCCGAACAGACCGTCGCCGGTATTCGACGCCACGATGCCGATCCCGGCAAGGTCGCCTTCCTCTTCCCCGGCCAGGGCAGCCAGCGCCCCGGCATGCTCGCCGACCTCTTCGTCCACTTCCCCGAACTCGCCGAGGTCCTCCGGCTCGCCCCCGATGTCGCCGCCACGGCCTTTCCGGCGAAAGCCTTCACCGCCGAGGCTCTCGATGCGCAGGAAGCCGCCCTCACCGACACCCGCGTCGCCCAGCCGGCGCTCGGGCTCGTCGAGATCGCCGTCGCGGAACTGCTCGCCCAACTCGACGTGCGTCCCGACTTCCTGGCCGGGCACTCCTACGGCGAACTCGTCGCCCTCTCCGTCGCCGGGGCCTTCGACACCGAGACCCTCCTCCGCCTCAGCCGGGCCCGCGCGCAAGCCATCGCCGAGGTCGCGAAACCCGGCGCCATGGCCGCCGTCAAGGCGAACCGGGATGCCCTCACCGCCACCCTCATCGGCCCGGATGTCGTCGTCGCCAACCACAACGCGCCCGAACAGGTCGTCCTTTCCGGACCGGTCGCTGCCGTCGAACGGGCCGTTCGGCGGCTCGGGGAAACCGGCATCTCCGCCCGGCGGATTCCCGTCGCCTGCGCCTTCCACAGCCCGCTAGTCGCCCCCGCGGCGGACCTTTTCGCGGCCGATCTCGCGCGGGAGAGGATCGATCCACCGCACCGTCCCGTGTGGGCGAACCGGACCGCCGAACCGTACACCGACGTCAAGACCGAACTCGCCGCGCAGATCGGCGCCCCGGTCCGCTTCCTCGACCAGATCGAAGCGATGTACGCCGCCGGTGCCCGGACCTTCGTCGAAGCCGGCCCCGGCCGCGTGTTGTCCCGGCTGGTCGAGGAAATCCTCGGCGACCGCCCGCACACCGTCGTCGCCTGCGGCCCGGACCTCAACGGCTTCCTGACCGCCCTGAAGACCCTCGCGCAAGCCGGCGTCGACGTCCGGACCGAACGGCTGACGCGGCCGCCGCGGCCCGCACCGCCCGGTACCGCCTGGGCCGTCGACGGGCGGTCCGCCCGCGCGCCCGGCGCCGACGCACCCGCCCTGCCCCCGGCCCGACGAATCCGGAGTACCGCCATGACCCAGCCCACCGGCCGTGACCAGGCGATCGTCGACTTCCTGCGCACCACCCGCGAGCTCGTCGCCGCGCAGCGGGAGGTCATGCTCGGCTACCTCGGGAGCAGCGCACCCGCGCCGGTGCCGGTGGTCGTTGACGAGCCGCAGCCGGAACCCCGGCCGGAACCCGTGGCCGAGACGACGCAGCAAGACGTCCTGAGCACCGTGATCGGCGTCATCAGCGAACGGACCGGCTACCCGGCCGAGATGATCGCCGTCGACCTCGACCTCGAAGCCGACCTCTCGATCGACTCCATCAAACGCACCGAGATCGCGGGGACGCTGCTGAGCCGGCTGGGCCTGCCCGCCGACGACCGCACCGACCAGCTCAGCCGCGACCGCACGGCCGACGCCCTGGCCGCGCACCTCGAAAGCTGGCTCTCCCCGGCACCCCCGGCCGCCGCCCCCCGCCGGTACCGGCTCGAACGCGTCCCGGTGCCGCTCGACCCCGATCCCGCACGGCTGCACGGCAAGTCCGTGACGGTCCTCGACGGCGACGACGCCGTGCGCGCCGCGTTCAGCCGCGCCGGGGCGAAGATCGTCGGCGAAGACGCGGACATCACCGTCGTGCCGGCCGCCGGGCGCAGCGTCCCGGAGGTCTTCACGCTGCTCAAGGCGCTGAGCGGCACCGTGCTGGTGGCGGCCGGACCGGGCATCCCCGGGTTGCGCGGCCTGGTCCGCGCGGCCGCGCTCGAACGCGACGGCGTGACGCGGCTCGTCGAGGCCACGCAGGACATCGCGAAGGTGCTCGTCGACGAGGCCCTCAGCGACGGCCCGCCGGTCGTCGGCCACGACGACGGGGGCCGGTTCACGATCGAGCCGCGGGCCGCCGACCTCCCGTCGATCGCCTACGCCGGCGCCGGGCCGGGCGGGGGTGAGCTCGCCGCGCTCGGCCTCGGACCGGAATCCGTGGTGCTGCTGCTCGGCGGGGCGCGCGGGATCACCGCCCGCGCGGCGATCGCGTTCGCCGCCTCCGGTGCGCGGATCGAGCTGGCCGGACGCACCCCGTGGCCCGGCGAGCCCGACGACCTGCCCGCCGACCCGGCCGCGATGCGGGCGGTGCTGGCCGGTCGCGGTGGCGCGGTGGCCGACATCGAACGCCGGGTGCGGACCGTGCTGGCCCAGCGCGAGATCGGCCGGACCCTCGGCGAGATCCGCGCCGCCGGCGGCCACCCCGCGTACCACGAACTCGACGTGCGCGACTCGGAGGCGGTGCACCAGCTGGTCAAGAGCCTCGGGCGGCTCGACGGTGTCGTCTTCGCCGCCGGCGTGCTCGACGACAAGCTGATGGCGGACAAGGACGAGCAGTCGTTCCGGACCGTCTTCGAGACCAAAGTGGAGGGTGCGGCCGCCCTGCTCGACGCGCTCGAGACCGAGCCCGGGTTCGTCGCGTTCTTCGGCAGCATCGCCGCGGTGCTGGGCAACCGTGGCCAGACCGACTACGCCGCCGCGAACGACGCCCTCGAAACGATGGGGGCGAACTGGGCCGGCCGGGCCGTGACCGTCCACTGGGGACCGTGGGCGCCGGACGGCGACCACGCCGGCATGGTGTCGCCGGAGCTCGCGCGCGAGTACGAACGCCGGGACATCGGCCTGCTCGACCCGGCCGAGGCCACCGCGGCCCTGCTGCGCGAACTCGCCTACGGGACCGACCGGTCGGTGCTGTACACGGCGTCGCTGTGGTGACCCAGGAGCCGGTGGCCATCGTCGGCATGGGCGTGTTCCTGCCCGGCGCGTCCACAGTGGACCAGTACTGGCGCAACCTGGTGGCCGGCACCGACGCCGTCACGGAGGTCCCGCCGCACCGCCGTGACCCCGGGTTCCACGGTCGCGAGGGCGTCGCGCCGGACCGCACCCACGGCCGCCGCGGCGGCTTCACCCCGGACACCCTCGACTTCGACCCGCTCGCCCACGGCGTCCCGCCGACGTCGCTCGACGGCACCGAGCCGGACCAGCTGACGGCGCTGGCCGTCGCCGTGACCGCGGTCGGCGACGCCGGGGGCCTCGGCCGGCTCGGCGACCCGGAACGGATCGGCGTCGTGCTCGGCCGCGGCGGGTACCTTTCGCCCGGGTTGCAGGGTTTCGACCAGCGGGTCCGGACCGTCCGGCAGATCACGCGCACGGTCGGCGAGCTGATGCCGTCGGCCGGGCCGGACGTCCTCGACCGGCTGCGGACGGCGCTGCTCGAACCCCTCGGCGAGTTCCGGCCCGAGACCGCCGCCGGGCTGGTGCCGAACCTCGCCGCGGCCCGCGTGGCCAACCGGCTCGACCTCGGCGGCCCGGCGTACACAGTGGACGCCGCCTGCGCGTCCTCGCTGGTCGCCGTCGACCAGGCGATCGGCGAGCTGACCCGCGGTCGCTGCGACGCCGTGCTGGCCGGTGGGGTGCACCAGACGCAGGACGACACGCTCTGGTCGCTGTTCACCCAGCTCGGCGCGCTGTCGCCGAGCCAGCGGATCAGCCCGCTGTCCCGCGCCGCCGACGGCATGCTCATCGGCGAGGGCACCGCGATCGTCGTGCTCCGGCGGCTGGCCGACGCCCGGCGCGACGGCGACCGCGTGTACGCCGTGATCCGCGGCAGCGGCACGTCGAGCGACGGCCGGGGTGCGAGCCTGCTCAGCCCGTCCGTGGCTGGGCAGACCCTCGCCCTGCGCCGCGCCTGGGCGGGCCGCGATCCCGCGGACATCGGCCTCCTGGAGGCCCACGGCACGGCCACGCCCGCCGGGGACGCCGCGGAGCTGACCACCGTCGCCGACGTCTTCGGCCCGGCCGGCGGGCCGCGCGCGGTGATCGGCTCGGTGAAGTCGATGATCGGGCACACGCTGCCGACCGCCGGGGTCGCCGGGCTGGTCAAGGTGGCGCTCGCGCTGCACCACGGCGTCCTGCCGCCGACGCTCAACTGCGCCGACCCCCACCCGCTGCTGGACAAGACGCGGTTCCGGGTGCTGGCCGAGGCCGAGCCGTGGGGCGCGCTGCCGCGCGTGGCCGCGGTCAACGCGTTCGGCTTCGGCGGGGTGAACGCCCACGTCGTGCTCGAAGCCGGCGACCCCGCGCCGAAGCGGCGGGTGCGCGTCGACGAGCCGGAACGCGTGCTGCGCCTGGCCGCGCGCACGCCGGAGGAACTGCTGGAGCAGCTCGAAAAGCCCGGCGAAGGCGCCGGACCCTGCCGGCTCGGCATCGTCGGCGCCGACGACCGCAAGCTCGCCACGGCCCGCCGCGTGCTCGCCAAGGTGGCCGCCGAGGGACGGCCGTGGCACGGCGGCGGCGACCTCTGGTGCAGCGTCGATCCGCTGTTGCCGGCCGGGAAGACGGTGTTCGTCCACCCGGGACTGGAGGCCGGCGGCGAACCGCGTCTCGACGACGTGGCCGGGCACTTCGGCCTCGACCGTCCACAGTGGTCGACGGCGAACGTGCTCGACCGCGCGGCGAGTGTGTCGGCGGCCGGGCTGCTGCTCGACGACGTCCTGCGGCGGCTGGCGGTCCGGCCGGACGCCCTGGCCGGGCACAGCGTCGGGGAGTGGACCGCGATGCAGGCCGCCGGGATGTACCGGGCGGCGCCGGACGCGCTGGCGCGGTACTGGCCGGACGGCTTCGAACTGCCCGAAGCGGATTACCTCGTGCTGGGCGCCCCGGCGGCGCGCGTGGCCGGGCTGCTCTCCGCTGACCTGGTCGTTTCCCACGAAAACGCGGCGCGGCAGACCATCGTGTGCGGCCCGCCGGACGCCGTCGCGGACTTCGCGGCAACCTGCCGTGACCAGGGGATCGTGGCCACGACCCTGCCGTTCCGGTCCGGTTTCCACACCCCGCTGATGCGGCCGCACCTCGAGCCCTTCGCCCGGCTCGTCGCGGACCTGGAGCTGCGGGCCCCGAAGCTGCCGGTGTGGTCGGCGACGACCGCGCGGCCGTACCCCGCGGACCCGGACGGCGTCCGCCGGCTCTACCTGGACCACCTGCTGCGCCCGGTCCGGTTCCGGGAGCTGACCGAGGCGCTGCACGACACCGGGTTCCGCGTGTTCGTTCAGGTCGGCGCCGGTCAGCTCGGGTCGTTCGTCACCGACACGCTGGGCGAGCGGCGGCACCTGGTCGTCGCGGCCGCGTCGGGCACCCGGCCCGGGCTGGCGCAGCTGCGGCGCCTGGCCACCGCGCTGTGGACCGAGGGCGGCGACCCGGACTTCGCGGCGCTGGAACCCCGGCGCATCCGGCTCACCACCGGAAACCCCCTGCTGTCCCTGGGAAAGTCGGCCCGCGGACTGCTGGACGCCGCAGCGCCGCCGGAGCTGCCCGCCGGGGTGCCGGACGCGATCGTCGCCGAGTTCACCGCCCTGCTCACCGAAACCCGCCGGGCCGCGGCGGACGTCGTCGCGGCCGCGCACCGGCGGTCCGAGTCCACTGTGGACGTCTCGCTCGCGGCCATGCCGTACCTGCGTGACCACCGGTTCTTCCGCCAGCGCGACGACTGGCCGGACGAGTCGGACTTCCGCCCGGTGGTACCCGCGACGACCCTGGTCGACCTCGCCTGCCGGGCCGCCGAACGCGCCTGGCCGGGCACGACCGCGGTCGCGGTGCGGGACGCGGTGTTCTCGCGGTGGCTGATCGCGACCCCGGCCCAGCGGGTGCCGCTGTCGCTGAGCCGCGAGGGCGACCACGTGACCGTCGAAATCGGACCATACGCCCTGATGACCATCGAACTGGGCACGTTCGCCCCGCCGCCGTCGCGGACCGAGGTACCCGGGCCGGAGACCGCGCCGCCGCTGACCGCGGCCGAAATCTACGCGCGGCGCGAGATGTTCCACGGCCCGGCGTACCAGGGCCTGGCCCGGCTGACCGGGCTCGGCGAGCAGCACATCCGTGGCGAACTGGTCGTCCCGGAAGCACCCGGCGGCCTGCTCGACAACGTCGGCCAGCTGCTCGGCTGCTGGCTGATGGCGACCCGGTCCGACGCCCTGCTCGCGTTCCCGCGCTCGATCGGCCGGCTCACCTGGCACGGCCCCGAACCGGCCGCCGGGACGCGGGTCGGGTGCCTGGTCCGGGTCCGGCTGCCGCGGCCGGACGTCCTCGAGATGGACGCCGAGCTGGTGCGGGACGGCCGGGTGCTGGCGCGCATCGACGGCTGGCGGGACGTCCGGTTCCCCTGCGACCGCGCGGCCCACCGCGTCTACGCCTTCCCGGCGGAGCACCTGCTCGGCGAGCGCCGGGCCGACGGTTCGGTCGCGGTCACCGACCGCTGGCCGACGGTCGCCGCGCGGGACATCTACGCCGGGATCCACCTCAGCGCGGCCGAACGCGCGGAGTTCGCCGCCGTCCCGCCGCGGCAGCAGCGCGGCTGGCTGCTGAAGCGGATCGCCGTCAAGGACGCCGTCCGGGCGCGCCTCGGCGAACCCGTCTACCCGGCGGAAATCCGCGTCCACGAAGACGGCACGGTGTCCGGCCACCACCGGGACCTGCCGCCCTTCGCCGTCTCGGTCGAGCTCAACGGCGACACCGCCATCGCACGAATCAGGAGCACTTCATGACCATCGACCACGCGTCCGCCACCTTCGACGTCGTCGCCGAGCTGCTCGCCGAGCTCGTCGGGGACGCCGACGTGCTCGGCACCGAAATCACCCCCGGCACGACGTTCCACGAGGACCTGCAGCTGGAGAGCATCGACCTGGTGACCTTCGCGAGCATCCTCGCCGAGCACTTCGGCGCGGACGTCAACCTCGCCGAATACCTGGCGGAGCAGGACCTCGACGACGTCATCGGGCTGACCGTCGGCGACATCGCCCGGTTCGTGGGGGAGCGCACGTGCCCACGATGACCGTCAACGGGCTGCGCACCAACGTGCAGCTCGTGCCGGCCGGCGGCACCGAAACCGTGGTGTTCCTGCACGGCATGGGCACCGACAGCCTGGCGAGCTTCTACCTGACGCTGGCGCCGCCGGTCGCGGCCGCGGGCATCGACGTGATCAGCTACGACCTGCGCGGGCACGGCAAGACCGAGCGGCCGGAGCGCGGCTACACCCTCGGGGACTTCGTCGCCGACCTGGACGACCTGCTGCGGCAGCTCGGCGTCGACCGGCCGGTGCACCTGGTGGGCAACAGCTTCGGCGGCACGCTGGCCTACAGCTACGCCGTGGCTCACCCTTCCCGGGTTCGCAGCATCGTGTGCATCGAGTCCGAGCCGGCGACGGAAGTGTGGGCGGAGAAGATGAGCGCGATCCTCGCGCACACCGTGCGGTTCCTGCAGGTGGAGGAGAGCTTCGACTGGATCGAAGCCAACTTCAGCGCGCACCACCGGCGGCTCGCGCGGATGGCGGCCGAGCGGATCACGTCGACGAAGATGGCCGAGGAGGTCCCGCTCGGCCCGTTGCTGACCTGGGACCAGGTGGCGGCCATCGGCTGCCCGGTGCTGTCCATTTTGGGCAGTCACGGCTACCAGGCCGACGATCTCGAAGCGTGCACGTCGTTGCTGCCGAACGGCGAGCTGCACGTGTTCGAGGGGCAGGGGCATTCGGTGCTGGTGGAGCAGCACCGGGAGGTGCGTGCGCTGGTGCTGAAGTGGATCGAACGGCACGCCGCGTGAGGTTCCTGCTGGTGGTGCCGCCGCTGGCCGGGCACGTGGCGCCGTTGCGCGGGGTGGCTGCGGTGCTTTCCTCGCGCGGCCATTCGGTGGCTTGGTGCGGCCCGGAGCCGCTGCTGTCCACTTTGGTCTCCGGACGCGTGTTCCCGGCCGGGGGTTCGGCGCCGTTCTCGTTGTCCCTGCGGCCGCCGGGGCTGCGCGGGTTCGCCGCGTTGAAGTTCCTGTGGGAGTCGTACCTGGTCCCGCTGGCGGATGCGATGGTGCCCGGGGTTTCGTCGGCGGTGGCGGCTTTCGAGCCGGACGTGGTCGTGGTGGACCAGCAGGCGATGGCGGGCGCGCTGGTGGCGGCCCGCTGCGGGCGGCCGTGGGCGACGTCGGCGTCGACGTCCACCGAGCTGGCCGACCCGCTGGGGACGTTGCCGAAGATCGCGTCCTGGGTTTCCGATCTCCAGGCCGGCCTGCGGGCCCGGCACGGCGTCCTGCTGGGGGACCTGCGGTTCTCCCCGCACCTGGTGCTGGCGTTCACCACCCGCGCCCTGGCCGGCGAGTGCCGCCTGGCGGTGCCGGTGTCGTACGTCGGCCCGGCCCTGCCCGCGGCATCGGGCGAGTGGTCCCTTGTGGACGATCGGCCGCTGGTGGTGGTGACGCTGGGGACGTCGAACGACTCGGCGGGCTCCCGGTTCCTGGCGGAGAGCGTGGACGCGCTGGCCGGAATGCCGGGCGTGCAGGGGCTCGTCGTCGACCCGACGGGCTCGCTGGTCAGCGAGAGCGTGCTGCTGGCCCGGCGGATCCCGCAGGTGGCGGTGTTTTCGCGGGCCTCGGTGGTGGTCTGCCACGGCGGCCACAACACGGTGTGCGAGGCGTTGTCGGCGGGGGTGCCGCTGGTGGTCGCGCCGATCCGGGACGACCAGTCGATGCTGGCCCAGCAGGTGGTGGCGGCGTCGGCGGGGGTGAGGTTGCGTTTCGACCGCGCGAAGGCGGCGGACATCCGCAAGGCGATCGAAGCGGCTCCGGGGTATGCGCCGGGCGCGGAGAAGATCCGCAAGTCGTTCGCGGCCGCGGGCGGTGCCCAGGAGGCGGCCGACCACCTGGAGGCGCTGGGTTAGCCGCGGTTGCGGAACGTCCGAGCCGCCAGCACCGAGCCCACTACCGCGGCCACCGCGGCGATCGCCACCGCCGTCAGCACCGACCAGCCGATCGGGCGGCCCAAAGCCAACGCCCGGGTCGCGTCGATCGCGTACGTCAGCGGGTTCACCGCCGACACCGCTCGGACCCACGCCGGCATCGTGTCCAGGGGCATGTACGCGCTCGACGAGAACATCAGCGGGAACATCACCACGAACGACGCCGCCTGCAACGTCTCCGCCTTGCGCAGCCACGTCGTGATCGCCACGAACACCCAGCTCAGGCACCAGCCGACGACCAACGTCAACGCCAACGCCAAGCTCAGGCCCAGCACTCCGCCCGCCGGGCGGAAGTCCAGGAACACCACGCTCGCCAGGGCCGTCACCGCCAACTGGACACCCAGCCGCGCGGCGTCCGCCAGCGTCCGGGCCACCAGGACCGAAAACAGCGAGATCGGCAGGCACCGCAACCGCCCGGTGAAGCCGCCGTAGATCTCCGCCAGGAGGCCCGCGCCCGAGCTCATCGCCGTCGTCATCGCGATGTTGACCAGCGTCGCCGGCACCAGGAAGTTCACGTAACCCTGGTACGCCGCCACCCCCGGGAGCTCTCCGACGCCGCTGAACACCTGGCTGAACAGCACCAGCAGCACCACCGGCTGCAACAGCCCGAAGAACACCAGCCGGCGGTCGCCGAACGCCGTGCGCAGGGATCGGGCCGCCAGGACCCGGACCTGGGTCCAGAAGCCGGCTTCCGGCCACGCCGCCGGGTCGCCGAGGGCGGCCACCGCCGCGCGGTGGCGGGCCTGGGCCATCGGGAACCGGGTCACGATGCCGTCCGGTGCAGCGAAAGGTAGACGTCGTCGAGCGTCGGCTCGGTCACCGTCAGGTCCCGCAGCGGTGCGCCCGCCGCGTCGAGGGCGCGGACCAGCACCGGGATGTCGCCCGGGCCGGACAGCGGCACGGTGAGCACCAGCCCGGCGCGCCCGGCCGCGAGCCCCAGGCGCGCCAGCGCGTCCACCGCGCGCCGCAACGCCAGCTCGGTGCCGAACGTGCAGGTCGCGGTGCGGGTGCCGAGCCGGGCCTTGAGCTGCGCCGGCGTTCCCGACACGGTGATGTGCCCGAAGCCGAGGACGACGACGTGGTCGGCCAGCCGGTCCGCCTCCTCGAGGTACTGCGTGGTCAGCACGACGGTGGTGCCGCGCGCGGCGAGGTCTTCGACGATCGCCCAGAGCCCGGCCCGGCTCACCGGGTCGAGGCCGGTGGTCGGCTCGTCGAGGAACAGCACCTGCGGCGCGCCGACGAGCCCCGCGGCCAGGTCCAGCCGCCGCCGCATGCCGCCGGAATACGTGCCCGCCGGGCGGTCGGCCGCGTCTTCGAGGCCGAACGCGGCGACCAGCTCGGCCGCCCGCGCGAGGGCCTGCCGCGGTTTCGCGCCCAGCAGCCGGGCGATCAGCACGAGGTTCCCGCGGCCGGACAGCGTGTCGTCGACCGCGGCGAACTGCCCGGTCACGCCGATCCGCCGCCGGACCGCGCGGCCGCGCTGCACGACGTCGTAGCCGCAGACCCGGGCGCTGCCCGAGCTCGGCCGCACCCGCGTGCTGAGGATGTCGATCAGCGTGGTCTTCCCGGCGCCGTTGTGGCCGAGGACCGCCAGCACCGTGCCCCGGGCCACGGTGAGGCCGATCCCGGCGAGCGCGGTGACCGCGCCGTACTTCTTCTCGAGGTCCGTCACGGCGATGACCGGCTGGGACATGGCCGCTCCTTTCCTTGCCTGCGAAAAGGTATCGGGACGAGGTGTTCCCGGGCAAGAAGATCGTCACCACCCGCCGTACGCATGACAATTTTCGCGGAATGGATTCGTCTCCGCGTGATAAGCCCTGACCTGCGTGATCGTTCGGGGACGGGCCGATGCCATGCGCGTGACAAAGAATCGGCGGCCGCTTGTTCCGCCGGAAACGCGGAGGTAGCTTTGCCGAAATTCCCCCATTTCCCGAGGTGACGAGCCGTGAAGTTTTCGTGGAAGTCGAGAAAGCCCGCCTACGGTCTGGCCGTCGTGACCGCCGCGGGCGTGGCGGCGGCGGTCGCGCTCGTCGGCGCCGGCCCGACCCAGGCCGCCCCGGTGAGCCTGACGCTCAACTACAACTGCCCGTTCCCGCTCATCGGCGACCAGGTGCTGTCGGTGAAGATCGACACCAACCTGCCGGACAACGCCGTCGCGGGTGCCTCGTCGACGCCGATCACCTTCGACGTCGACGTCACCGTGCCGGAGACCGCCACCGAGGGCCTCGCGCTGGTCGGCGCCACCTCGCTGGACGGCTCGGCCAAGGCCGCGGCCGTGCTCAAGTACCCGGTCGACAAGACGCTGAACCTGAACCTGCCGCTGGCGATCGCCTCGACGCCGGTGCCGCCGTCGGGCGCGTTCCACGTCAAGAGCAGCGGCAAGGCCCCGGCGGTGACGTTCCCGAGCCCGGGCACGGCGTCGGTGACGGTCGGGAACTTCAGCACCACGATGACGCCGCGGACGGCGGACGGCCAGCCGACCGACCTCGGCACGTTCACCTCGGACTGCGTCGCCGTCCCGGGCCAGAACCAGCAGCTGGGCACGTTCGAGATCAAGCCGGCGGGCGGCACGACGACGCCGACCACCCCCACGACGCCCACCACACCCACGACCCCGACCACGGAGCCCACGACCCCGACGACGGCACCGACGACGCCGACCACCGAGCCGACGACTCCCACCACGGAGCCCACGACGCCGACCACGGAACCGACGACTCCCACGACTGAGCCGACGACTCCGACCACCGAGCCGACGACTCCGACCACCGAGCCGACGACACCGACGACCGAGCCGACGACTCCCACGACGGAACCGACGACGCCGACGACGGAACCCACGACTCCGACCACGGAACCGACGACCCCCACCACCGAGCCGACCACTCCGACCACAGAACCGACCACCCCGACCACCGAGCCGACCACGCCGACGACCCCGACCACGCAACCGACCACCCCGACGACGACCACCACGTCGACCCCGCCGGGCGGCATCGACGTCAAGTACTCGGTCAAGGGCAAGTCGGCCCTCAAGCAGCTGCACGCCACGCTGCCCCTCGGCCCGGGCACCCTGGACGCGAAGCTCGACGCGGCCTCCGGCAAGTTCGGCGCCCAGCTCGCGTTGCCGAAGTCCGATGTGTACTTCCGCGTCCTCGGCTTCATCCCGGCGTCCGCGACGGTGAAGCTGGCCCAGGTCGGCGCGATCAACGGCACGCTCACCGCCGGTGCGGTCAAGGCCAACGCGCAGGTCGACGTCCAGCTCACCAAGGTCCGCGTGTTCGGCTTCCCGATCCTGTCGTCGAAGTCGTGCCACACGGTCAAGCCCGCGGACGTGCCGCTGACGTCGGCACCCGGCTTCGACCCGCTCAAGGGCGGCAAGCTCACCGCGACCTACGGCATCCCGCAGTTCACCGGCTGCGGTTTCCTCACCGGTCTGATCACCGGAATCACCTCCGGCCCCGGCAACAAGCTGGACGTGACCCTCACCAAGAAGTGAACTCGATGAAGCTGATCCGTTCTTCTCTGCCGCTCGTGCTGGCAGTGGCCGCGTTCTCGCTCGGTGCCGCGCAAGCCGCGCCGGGCGGGGACGCCCCGGCACCCCAGGCGGCAACGCAGATCCCGTTCGGCTTCACCCTCGGGGACGCGCAGCAGCCGACCACGAGCCACGTGGCCAAGCTCGGCTCCGACATCGCCTTCCCACCGGGCACGTTCGACGGCTTCCTGGGCGGCCTGACCAGCACCGTGCCGATCACCGGCAAGCTCGCCATCCCGCCCGCGGACGGCTACTTCGTCGCGTTCCGGTTCATGGCCACCACCGGCCGGGTCGAAATCGTCCCGGACGGCGACGCGGCCGGCACGGCCACCGTCCACACGGGCAAGGACAAGGACTGCAAGGCCACCCAGACCACCATCTGCGCCGATACGGATGTGACCGCCAAGGTGTTCATCAAGCTCTCGGACGTCAAAGTGGACGGCCGGCCCCTCGACGTCGGCCCCGGCTGCCGGACGGCCCAGCCCGCGGCGGTCACCATCAAGGCGCTGGTGCCGATCTCCCTGCCGGCCCCGCCGGTGAAGGTGACGTCGACCTTCACCGCACCGCCGTTCGCCGGGTGCGTCGGGCACGAGGACGTCAGCCGCCTGCTCACCGGCCTGGTTTCGGGACCCGGCAACACATTCGTCTCGAACCTCCGATTGCGCTGCTTCAGCAGCGGGTGCAAGCCATGACCATCCAGCTGCAGGAGCGCGCGGTCAACGGCCTGCGCGAGTTCGGCCGGATGTGCGCGATGGGCCTCGACGTCCTGGTCGCCATGCTCCGCCGCCCGTACCAGGTGCGGGAGTTCGTCCAGCAGTTCTGGTTCATCGCCAGCGTGTCCATCGCGCCGGCGATCCTGGTGTCCATCCCGTTCGGCGCGGTGATCTCCCTGCAGCTGGGGTCGCTGACCAGCCAGATCGGCGCCCAGCAGTTCAACGGCGCGGCGAGCGTGCTGGCCGTCGTGCAGCAGGCGAGCCCGATCGTGACGACGCTGATCATCGCCGGTGCGGGCGGCAGCGCGATCTGCGCCGACCTCGGCGCGCGCAGCATCCGCGAGGAGATCGCCGCGATGGAGGTGCTCGGCGTCTCGCCGATCCACCGGCTGGTCGTGCCGCGGGTGCAGGCCGCCGTCGGCGTGTCCGTGCTGCTGAACGGCCTGGTCAGCGTGGTCGGCGTGCTCGGCGGCTACTTCTTCAACGTCATCGTCCAAGGCGGGACGCCCGGTGCGTACCTGGCCAGTTTCAACGCCCTCGCGCAGCTGCCGGACCTGGTCGTCAGCTCGATCAAGGCCGTCATCTTCGGCTACCTCGCCGGGGTGGTCGCGGCCTACCGCGGCCTGAACCCCCGGGGCGGCCCCAAGGGCGTCGGCGACGTCGTCAACCAGTCCGTCGTCATCACGTTCTTGCTGCTGTTCTTCGTCAACACCGTGCTCACCGCGCTGTACCTGCAGCTCGTCCCGGCGAAGGGAACCTGAGTGACGCTCCTCGGCAAACCCGGCGACCGGCTGTTCGACCTCGGCGACCAGCTGCTGTTCTACGTCCGCGCGCTCGCGGCCGTCCCCCTCGCCGTCACCCGCTACTTCCGCGAAGTGGTGCGCCTGCTGGCCGAAGTGACGTTCGGCAGCGGCGCGCTCGCGGTGATCGGCGGCACGATCGGCGTGATGGTCGGCCTGTGCGTGTTCACCGGTGTCACCGTGGGCCTGCAGGGGTTCAGCGCGCTCAACCAGATCAACATCTCGGCGATGACGGGGTTCCTGACCGCGTACTTCAACACGCGGGAGATCGCGCCGCTCGTCGCCGGGCTCGCGCTTTCGTCCACTGTGGGCAGCGGGTTCACCGCGCAGCTGGGCGCCATGCGGATCTCCGAAGAGATCGACGCCCTCGAGGTGATGGCCGTGCGCAGCATGCCGTACCTGGTCACCACCCGGATCGTCGCCGGGTTCATCGCCATCGTCCCGCTGTACGTCGTCGGGCTGCTGATCTCCTACCTCGGCTCGCGGCTCACCACGGTCGTCTTCTTCGGACAGTCCGGCGGCACCTACGACCACTACTTCACGCTGTTCCTGCCACCCGGTGACGTCCTGTGGTCGTTCGGCAAGGTGCTCGTCTTCAGCGTCGGGGTGATCCTGACCCACTGCTTCTACGGCTACCGCGCCAGCGGCGGCCCGGCCGGCGTCGGCGTCGCGGTGGGCCGGGCCGTGCGGACGTCGATCGTGCTGATCAGCGTGCTCGACCTGTTCCTGTCCCTGGCCATCTGGGGCGCGACCACCACGGTGAAGGTGTCCGGATGAGCCGGTTCCGCACACAGCTCGCCGGGGTCGCCTTCCTCGGCGTGCTGGTCCTGCTCGGCTACCTCGCGGTCGCCATCTACGACAAGGACTTCGACGACGCCGAGCTGGTGACGCTGCGGGCGGACCGCGTCGGCAACCAGCTCGCGCCGACCGCCGAGGTCAAGGTCAAGGGCGTGCCGTTCGGCGAGGTCCGGGCGGTGCGCAGCACGCGCACCGGCGCGGAGATCGACCTCGCGCTCGACCCGGCGAAGATCGGGCTGCTGCCGGAGAACGTGTCCGCGCGGCTGCTGCCGAAGACGGTGTTCGGCGAGCGGTACGTCAACCTCGTGCTGCCGGTCAGTCCACAAGGGACACTGCGGGCCGGGGACGTCATCGGGCAGGACCGCTCGACGAACGCGATCGAGCTGGAACGCGTCCTCGGCGACCTGCTGCCGCTGCTGCGCGCGGTCCAGCCGCAGAAGCTGAACAGTTCGCTCGGCGCGATCTCGCAGGCCCTCGACAACCGCGGGAAACCGCTCGGCGACAGCATCGTCCAGCTGCAGGACCTCCTGGGCCGGCTGAACCCGCTGATGCCGCAGTTCAAGGCCGACGTCACCGGGTTGGCGAACGCAGCGGACGTCTACACCGGTGCCGCGCCGGACATCCTCCAGGCGCTGTCCGACCTCTCGACCACGGCGAAGACCATTGTGGACACCCGTGCCGACCTCGACAGCCTCTACACGAGCGTCACCAGCGCCACCGGCCACCTGAACGAGTTCCTGCGGAAGAACAAGGACAACCTGATCGGCGTCTCCGCCGCGAGCCGGCCCACGCTGGAGCTGCTGTCGCGGTATTCGCCGGAGTTCCCGTGCCTGTTCGACGCCGTCAACCGGCTGAAGCCGCTGATGGAGAAGGCCCTCGGCAAGGGCACGAACGAACCGGGCCTGCACGTGACGCTCACCGTGCAGGACCCGCGCGAGAAGTACGTGCCCGGCCGTGACACCCCGCGGTTCGACGCCACCGGCGGCCCGAAGTGCTACGGCGGTGGTGGTGCCCCGGCGGCCGCCGACGGTGACCTGGGGCCCGCGAACTCGGCGGGCGAGCGCCGGCTCGTCGCCGAACTCCTGCGGCCGGCCTTGGGTGACGTGCCCGACTGGAGCAGTGTCCTCATCGGACCGGCGCTGCGCGGGACGGAGGTGACCGTCCGATGAGGAGCGTCGTCGGCCCCGCCGTCAAGGGCCTGATCTTCTTCCTGGTCACCGCGGCCGCGACGGCCGTGCTCGCGATCACGATCGCCAACTCCGACGTCGGGGCGACGATCGGCTACACCGCCCGGTTCACCGACGCGACCTCGGTCAACCCCGGCGACGAGGTCCGGATGGCCGGCGTCCGGATCGGCCAGGTCGACTCGGTGCGGGTCGTCGAACACCGCCTGGCCGACGTCGCGTTCTCGGTCGGCCGCGCGCACCGGCTCACCGCGTCGGCCTCGGTCACCATCCGCTACCGCAACCTGGTCGGGCAGCGGTACCTGGCGATCGACCCCGGTGCCACCGACACCTCGCCGACGCTGGCCGAAGGCGCGGAAATCCCGCTCGAACGGACGACTCCGGCGCTCGACCTCACCGCGTTGTTCAACGGCTTCAAACCGCTCTTCCAGGCGCTGTCGCCGAACGACGTCAACCAGCTGTCGTTCGAGATCATCCAGGTGCTGCAGGGGGAGGGCAGCACGATCGAGAGCCTGCTGCGGCACACGGCGTCGCTCACTTCGACCCTGGCGGGCAAGGACGCGCTCATCGGCCAGGTGATCGGCAACCTCAACACCGTGCTCGACACGCTGAACGCCCAGGGCGACCAGTTCGACACGCTCGTCGACACGACCGCGCAGCTGGTCACCGGGCTGGCCGCGGACGCGAAGCCGATCGGGCAGGCCATCGGCGGCCTCGGCGAGCTGACCACCGCGACGGCCGGCCTGCTCGAACAGGGCCGTCAGCCGCTGAAGGACAGCATCACCGCACTCGGCGACCTGTCGAAGAACCTGGCCGACAACACCCCGGTGTTCCAGCAGTTCGTCGACAACCTGCCGAAGAAGCTCGACCGGATCGGCACGCTCTTCTCCTACGGCTCGTGGGCGAGCTTCTACCTGTGCTCGGTGAAGACCGACGCGAAACCCGCGCCCGGCGGACCGCCGCCGGGCATCCCCGTGACGGCTGCGAGGTGCCGGTGAAACCCTTCCGCAGCCGCGACCCGATCGCCGTCGGCGCGGTGACCGCGCTGGTCATGGCGCTGGTCGGCAGCGCCACCTTCTTCTCCGACGACCTGCCGCTCGTCGGCGGCGGCACGACGTACCGGGCCGAGTTCCGCGAGGCCGCCGGGCTCCGGCCGGACGACGAGGTCCGCGTCGCCGGGGTGAAGGTCGGCGAGGTCACCGACGTGCGGCTGGCCGGCGACCACGTCGAGGTGCTGTTCCGGGTCCGCGACACGTGGGTGGGCAACCGGACCACCGCGGCGATCAAGATCAAGACGTTGCTGGGCCAGAAGAACCTCGTGCTCGACCCGGTCGGCAACGGCGAGCTGAACCCCGACCAGCCGATCCCGGCCGAGCGCACGAGCTCGCCCTACGACGTCACCGCGGTCTTCAACGACCTGGCGAGCACGGTCGGCGCCATCGACACCGACCAGCTTGCCCAAGCGTTCCGCGTGCTGTCCGACACCCTCGGCGCGTCCGCTCCCAGCGACGTCAAGACGGCCTTCAACGGCATTGCCGCGCTGTCACAGACGCTGGCATCGCGCGACGACGAGCTGGTCAAGCTGTTCCAGAACACCAACCAGGTGTCGAAGACGCTCGGTGAACGCTCCGGCCAGATCGAGGCGCTGATCCGCGACGGCAACACGCTGCTCACCGAACTCAACGCCCGCAAGGACGCGATCGCCCAGCTGTTCAGCGGCATCAAGAACCTCTCGATCCAGCTGCGCGGGCTGGTCGCCGAGAACCAGAAGACGCTCGGCCCGGCGCTGGACCAGCTCGACCGCGTGGCCACCGTGCTGCAGCGGAACCAGGGCAAGCTCGAAGACAGCCTCCGCCTGGCCGGCCCGTTCTACCGGCTGCTCGGCAACGCCGTCGGCAACGGCCGGTGGATCGACACCTACATCTGCGGCCTGATCCCGACCGGCACCACGCCGGGCAGCTGCCAGCCGCCGAAGAACGGGGGACGCTGATGGCCCACCAGCTGCTCGACCTGGGCGCGGCGGCGCGACGGCGGACGAGACAGCGGGCGCTGACGCTCGGCGTCGTGCTCGCGCTCGGGGTGTCGGCGGCGTGGCCGGTGGTCACCGCGCCCGCCCAGCGCACCCTGTACGCGTACTTCACCGCCGCGGTGGGGATCTACCCGAACTCGGACGTGCGCGTACTCGGCGTCGCGATCGGCTCGGTGTCCAAAGTGGAACCTAACGGGACCGACGTGAAGGTGACGATGACGCTGAAGCCCGGGGTTCAGCTGCCCGCGGACGCCGGGGCCGTCGTCATCACGCCGAGCCTGGTCGCCGACCGGTACGTGCAGCTCACGCCGGTCTACCACGGCGGCCCCACGCTGGCGGACGGCTCGTCGATCCCGCGCGAGCGCACCGCGACCCCGGTCGAGGTCGACGACCTGCTGCACAGCCTCAACCAGCTGATGTCGGCGCTCGGCCCGAACGGCGCCAACAAGGACGGCGCGGTCAGCGAGGTCCTGACCCGGTCGGCGGACTACCTGAGCGGCACCGGGCAGACCATCGGCACGGCGATCAGGAACCTCGGCGAGTTCGCCCGCGCCGCGAGCGACTCGAAGGACGACCTGTTCTCCTCGGTCGACAACATCAGCAAGTTCACCGCGATGCTCGCCGCGAACGACGGGCAGGTCAAGCAGGCGATCTCGCAGATCGCTTCGCTGAGCAAGGTTTTGGCCGACCAGCGCGACCAGTTCTCCGGCGCCTTGACCGAGCTGACCCAGGCGCTGAGCGTCGTGCAGACGTTCATCAAGGACAACCGCGGCAAGGTGCAGTCCGATGTGGACAAGCTGGCCGACGTCACGAAGGTGCTGGTCAACCAGAAGGACTCGCTGTCCGAGGCGCTCACCGCGGCACCGAACGCGCTGTCGAACCTCCTGGGTGCCTACGACCGGGCGAACGGGACCATCGACGGCCGCGGCAACCTCCTCGAATTCCCGGAGCAGAAATGAAGTCCCCGGTCAAGTTCGCCGCGGTCGTCGCCCTCGCGCTGGTGACGACCGGCTGCGGCAGCGGGGTGAGCGTCTACGACATCCCGCTGCCCGGCGGCGCCGCGCTCGGCGACCACCCGATCCACGTCACCGCGAGCTTCACCAACGTCCTCGACCTGGTGCCGCAGTCCGGGGTCAAGGTCAACGACGTCCCGGTCGGCCAGGTCGTCAAGGTCGAGCTGGCGCCGGACGGGCACAGCGCGGTCGTCGACCTGCTGCTCAACGGCGACGTCGACCTGCCCGGCAACGCCGTCGCCCGGCTGCGGCAGGCCAGCATCCTCGGTGAGAAGTTCGTCGAACTGGCCCCGCCGGACGACGCGACACCGTCGGGCCGGCTCCTCGACGGCGCGTCCATCCCCCTCGACCGCTCCACGCTGACGCCCGAGATCGAGGAGGTCTTCGGCGCGCTTTCGCTGCTGCTCAACGGCGGCGGGGTGGCGCAGGTCCAGAACATCAGCCACCAGCTCAACGACGCCCTCGGCGGCCGCGAAACGGCCGCGCGCAGCCTGCTGTCCAGTTTGGACACGTTCGTCCAGGGCCTCGACGAGCACCGCAACGAAATCACGCGGGCCATCGAGAGCGTCAACAAGCTCGCGGCGACGCTCAACGCGCACACCGGCCAGATCACCACCACCCTCAACGGCCTGACGCCGGGCATCGGCGTGCTCAACCAGCAGCGGACCGCCCTGGTCGACATGCTCAAGTCGCTGGACGGCCTGACCACGGTCGCCGTCGACACGGTCAACCGCAGCAAGGACGACCTGGTGGCCGACCTGAAGGCCCTCGAACCCCTGCTGCGGCGGCTGGCCGACTCCGGCGACAAGCTCCCCAAGGCGATGGAGATGATCTTCACCTTCCCGTTCCCGGACGCCGCCCTCGACACGATCCGCGGCGACTACCTCAACGGGTTCCTCAAGGCGGGCCACTGATGCTGACCCGGTTCGTGCGCGTCCAGGTGACGATCTTCGTCGTCATCGCCGTCGTCGGCGTCGCCTACGTCGGGGCCACCTACGCCGGCCTCGACAAGGTGTTCTTCGACCGCGGCTACACGGTGCGGGCGCAGTTCCCGACCGGTGGCGGCATCTTCACCAATGCCGAGGTCACCTACCGCGGGGTGCCGATCGGCCGCGTCGGGGAACTGCGGCTGACACCGGCCGGGATGGAGGCCGACCTCGAGATCGACGCCGGCACCACACCGGTCCCGGCCGACACCGAAGCCGTCGTCGCGGACCGGTCGGCCGTCGGCGAGCAGTACGTCGACCTGCGGCCGCGCGCCGACGGCGGGCCGAAGCTGCACGACGGTTCGGTGATCACCCAGGCGGACACGAAGATCCCGCTGCCGGTCGACGTCGTTTTGTCGACAGTGGACACCTTCGCCGCGTCGGTGCCCAAACCGGCGCTGCGCACGGTCGTCGACGAGCTGTACAACGCGACCTCCGACGCCGGTCCGGCGCTGGACCAGCTGATCGGCCGCGGCATCGAGTTCGTCCAGGCGGCGAGCGCGCACGTCGCCCCGCTGACCCGGTTCGTCACCGACGCGCACACGGTGCTCGACACGCAGGTGCAGCAGGCGGGCGCGATCCGCGACTTCGGGGCCAACGCGAAGCTGCTCGCGTCGACGTTGAAGCAGTCCGACGGCGACCTGCGCACGCTCATCCCCGCGGTCCCCGCGGCCGCTAACGAGGTCAGCGCGCTGATCCGCGACGCCGGCCCGGACCTCGGCGTCCTGCTGGCGAACCTGCTGACCACCGCGGACGTCCTGGAGGCCCGGCAGGACGGGGTCCGGCAGCTGCTGATCACCGCGCCGGAGGCGGTCGCCGCGGCCGGCGCCATCGTGCGGCCGGACGGCGTCCACATCGGACTGTCGCTGACCTTTTTCGACCCACCGCCGTGCACCACCGGGTACACGACGCCGTACCGCAACGGCCTCGACACGTCGGTCCGCCCGCTCAACACGGCCGCGCGCTGCGCGCTGCCGAAGGGCGACCCGACGAACGTCCGGGGCTCGCAGAACGCACCGGGAGGACGGCCGTGAGGATCTTCGCTGTGGTGGCCGCGGTCTTGGCGACCGCCGCGGCCGGATGGTCGGGGTTCAGCTGGTGGCAGGCGGCGCACGACGACGGCGTCGCGCGCGCGGTCGTCCGGGAGGAAGCGTTGCAGGTGGGCCGGACGGCCGTCGCCGGACTGACCACATTGGACTACCGGCAGGCGGCACCCGGGTACCAGCACTGGCTGGACCTCTCCGGCGGCCCGCTCCGCGACGAACTGGCGGCCGACCGGCCGGGCAGTCTCGACCGGATCGCCCAGGCGAAGACCGTCACCACCGGGAAGGTGACCGACGCCGCGGTGACCGAAGTGGACACCGGCGCGGGCACGGCGAAGCTGATCGCGTCGGTCGAGCTGGTCGTCACGCCGGAGGGCGGGGACGCGGTGACGAAACGCAACCGGTTCCAGGCCGACCTGACCCGCGGGCCGGACGGCTGGCGGGTCACCGGGCTCGGCCAGGTTCCCGTGGGGGAGGCGCCATGACAGTCCCGACGAAGAAGCGAACGGTCAAGGTCGCCGGCCGCCACCACGCTCGTGAGTGTTTGGACGGGTTAGAACCCGCCTTACCACTCACGACCCCGGGGCGACGGCGGCGGGCGTGGGTGGTGTTCGCGGTGGTGGCCGTCGTCATGGCCGGGCTCGCCGGGTGGTTCACGCTCGAAGCCCGCAGCACGAACGCCGTCGTTGCGCACAACAGCGCGCTTTCCGACGTCGCCGGGACCGCGGACGCCGCCAAGCAGATCAGCGCCGCGCTCGGCACGGTGTTTTCCTACCGCTACGACGACCCGGCCAAGAGCGAGCAGGCCGCGAAGGACGTCCTCACCGGACCCGCGCTCGCGCAGTACGAACAGCTCTTCGGCCAGGTCCGCAAGCTGGCCGCCGACCAGAAGCTCGTGGTCACCTCGACCGCCGTCACCGCCGGCGTGAAGCTCCTGGACGGCGACCGCGCGGCGCTGCTGGTGTTCCTCGACCAGACCGGCACGAGGGGCGACGGGCAGCGCAGCACGGGCGCCGCCCAGCTGAGCGTCACGGCCGAGCGCGTCGCCGGGAAGTGGCGCGTCACCGGGATGTCCGCGGCCTGAGGATGCACGAGGAAGCCATGACCCTCTCGAAGCTGCTGGCCCGCCGCGCCGCGGCGGCGGGCGACGAGCCGGCGCTGACCTGGTCCGGCGCCCGGCCGATCACCCTGACCTGGGCCGAGCTGGACCGCCGGGTCACCGCCGTCGCCGCGGCCCTGCGCCGGGTCGCCGAGCCGGGGCAGCGCGCGGCGATCCTGATCGCGCCGTCACCCGACTGCGTCGTCGCGTTACTCGGCGTGCTGCGGGCCGGGCTGGTCGCGATCCCGGCGGGGCCGGACCGCCGGGCCCGCGTCCTGGCCGACGCGCAGCCGTCGATCGTGCTCGCGACCGCGGCGACGGTGACCACGACCCGGCGATTCCTGTCTACTTCGGACACGTGCGGGCATCGCGTGCTCGCCGTGGACGCCGTTGCGGACGCGCCGTTCGCCGAAGCCGCCCCGGCACCCGACGACGTGGCCTACCTGCAGTACCCGGGCGGGGTGATGGTGACCCACGCGAACGTCGTGGCCAACGCGCGGCAGGCGGCGCAGGTACTGGACCGGCCCGTCGTGGTCACCTGGCTGCCGCCGAGCGATCCCCTCGGCCTGCTGCTCGGCGTGGCGGTGCCGATCGTCACCGGCCGGCCCGCGGTGCTTTGCGAGAGGCGAGCCGTCCTGGCCGGGGCCGTCGAGGCGGCCGGAACCCTGGTGAGCGTCGACGATCCGGACCTGGACCGGCTGCGGGCGGTGTCCGGGGGCCTGCGCGAGTGTTACGTCCTTGCCGAAGCGACCGCGCTGGTCTCGTGCGGCCGCCCGGCCGGCCAGTCGGTCGCGATCGTCGGCCCGGACGGACGGCGGCGGCCCCCGGGCGTGGCCGGCGAGATCTGGGTGAGCGGGCCGAACGTCGCCCGCGGCTACTGGAACCGGCCCGAGGAGTCGGCGCGGGTCTTCTGCGCGTTCCTCACCGGCGACGACGAGCCGCGGTGGTGGCTGCGGACCGGCGACCTCGGTGTCCTGGACGAGGCCGGCGAGCTGACGGTCACCGGCCGCGGCCTCGTCGCCGGTCACCACCCGCAGGACCTCGAAGCGACGGCCGAGGAGGCGCACCCGGCGATCCGGCCGAACGCCGCGGCCGCGTTCGCCGTCGCCGGGCAGCAGGCGGTGGTCGTCCTGGAGCTGGTCGACGGCGTCGTCCCGCCGCGCGGCGAGGTCGAGCGGGCGGTGCGGCACGCGGTGTCGGCGCGGCACGGGCTGACGCTGCGCAGAGTCGTCGTGCTGCCCGCGGGTTCCCGGGGCGGGGACGGCCTGTGGTGACCGGGCCGGCGCTCTCGCCCGGCGTCCCGTTCGCCCCTTCGTCGTCCGAGGTGTCGTGGCCGGAGGCGCCGCTGCCGGTGACGTCGCCGACCGGGTCCGCCGCGTGGCTGCTGCTCACCGACGAGCACCCGGCCGCGCTCGGCCGGGCCGTCGCGCTGGCCCTGGCGCTGGCCGCGGCGGGCGACGACGCGTTGTCGCTGCCGCGCGACGACCTCGACGAGCTGCCGGCCTTCCTGGCCGAACGCCCGGTGCGCGGCGTCGTCTTCCTGACCGGGGCGCCGTACGCCTACCACGACCCGGAGGCCGCCCAGGAACTGCTGTTCGCGGTGCTCGAGGTGGTCGCCCGGCTCGGCCCCGGCGTCCGGTTCCACCTGCTCACACAGTCGGGCGGCGAGCCGGGGCTGCTGTCCCTGCGCGGGCTGGTGCGGGTGCTCGCGGTCGAGCGGCCGGAGCTGCGGGCGAGCCTCGTCGACTTCGACGCCCGCGCCGACCTGGGGTTCCTGGTGCGCGAGCTGCGCGCGGACGCACCGGACGACGACGTCCGCTGGCGCGACGAAGTCCGGTACGCGGCGCGGCCGGCCCGCGTCCCGTTCACGGCCGAGGTGCCGGGCGGGCCCGGCGCGTACGTGATCACGGGCGAGCGCGGACCGGCCATCGCCCGCCGGCTGGCGGCCACCGGCGCCACCCGGATCGTCCTTTCCGGACGGACTCCGCTCGTCCTGCCCGGGGTCGACACGGTGGCCGTCCCCGGCGACATCGCGGCCCCGGGCGTCGCGGAACGCCTGATCGCGGCGGCCACGGCGGACGGCGTCCCCCTGCGAGGCGTGGTGCACGCGGCGGAAGAGCTCGCCGACGACGTCGAGACCGCCTGGCGTCCCCAAGTCCTCGGCGCCTGCCGCCTGCACGAGGCCACCGCCGACTGCCCACCGGACTGGTGGCTCCTGGTCTCGTCCCCCACCCCGCCCCGGCTGCCCTCCGCGACCGCCGGCGCCTGGCTCGACGCGTTCGCCGCCTGGCGCCGCGCCCGCGGCCTCCCCGCCACCACCGCCCACTGGCCCGACTTCGCCTGATGCCCCGCACCCGAAGGGTCGGCTCGCGTACCCAGAAGGTCGGCTCGCGTACCGGGAGGGTCGGTTCGCGTACCGGGAGGGTCGGCTCGTCATCCGACCGTCCAGGTACGCGAGCCGACCGTCCAGGTACGCGAGCCGACTGTCCAGGTACGCGAGCCGACTGCCTGGGTACGCGAGCCGACCGGTCAGGTGAGGGTGGCGCGGAGGGCGAGGATCATCTCGAAGCGGTCGTCCGGGCGGCGGAGGTGGTCGGGGAAGAGGGCCTCCAGCTCCTGGGCGCGGGCGCGGACCGTCTGGGGGTGGATCGCGAGGCGGTCGGCGACTTCGCGGACGTTGCCGCACGTCTCCAGCCACGCGAGCAGCGTGTGGGCCAGGCGGCTGTACTGCTTCGGGGTCAACGCCGTGAGCGGCGCGAGCCGGCGGCGGGACACCTCCGTGACCAGGAACGGCTCCTTGCGCAGCCACAACGTCGCGAGGTGGTCCTCGCACCAGGTCAGGGGCTCGTCCGGCAGGACGTCGCCGACCAGCCGCAGGGCCTCCTGCGCCGTCGCCAGGGAGCGGGCCGCCTGGCGGGGCGGTACCGGCGGGCCCACCGCGGCCCGCCGGCCGGCCAGGGCCCGGGTCAGCCCGCAGCGGTCCGCGGGGGCGGGCAGCAGCAGGCGCGGAGTGCCGTCCTCGAAGTCCTCCAGCGCGTCCAGCCCGGTGACGTCGGCGGCCCCGTCGAGCGCCACCGCGACGAGCCGGTGCGGCAACGGCCACTCCGCCGCCGTCGCCGCTTCCTGGACCGTCCGGGACGGCGACGGCGGGTCCGCCAGCAGCAGGTCCAGCAGCCGTCTCCGCCGCCGTTCCAGCGCGCCCGCCGCCCGCGCCTGCGCCGCCGCGTGCCCTTCGATCGACAACGCCGACAGCTCGTCGATGTAGGCGAAGATCGCCTCGGCCAGCAGGCACAGCGTCGCCGACGGCACGCCGGCCCGCGTCCCCACCTCCGCCATCCGCCGCCACGTCACCCGTGCGCCGACCCGGTAGGCGGCCTGCAGGACGTCGAGGTTGCGGCCCTGCGCGAGCTCGTGCACGCCGAGCCCGACGAACACCTTCCGGCGGTCGTCCGGCAGCGGCTCCGACGCCGCGATCTGGTCGACGAACTGCAGGATCGCCGCCTGGACGCCGGCCCGCAGCGCCTTGCCGAACGCGCCGTCGAGGGGCCGCGCGTAGTCCGGGATGGTCCGCTGGATCTCGCGCAGCACCTCGTCGGCGACGTCGAGCAGCCGCGGCCGGAACACCGCGGCCAGCTCGCGGGGGAGCAGGGCCCACAGCTGTCCCGGCCGGCCGTCGTCGCCGAGCATCGGCCCGAAGTTCGTTTCGACGGGCGGTCCCGTCATCGCCCACCCCGTTGTGGAAGACATTGTGGAAGAGGAGTTCAGGAACCGAGGAGAGCCTCCGCGCGCAGCGCGATCTCCATGTCTAGCCGGTCGTCGGCGTTGTGGAGCCGGTCGCCGAACAGGTCGACGAGCTGGTGCATGCGGTACCGCACGGTCTGCGGGTGCACCTTCAGCTTCTTCGCGATCTCGGGCGCGCTGCCGCGGGACTGCAGCCAGATCAGCAACGTCTCGCCGAGCCGCGCCCGCTGCTTCGGCGTGAGGTCCTTGAACGGCTCCAGGCTGCGCGCGCACAGTTCGCGGACGAGGAACTCGTCGGCGAGCAGCCACAGCGTGGACAGGTGGTCGGTGCAGCGGGTCACCGGCGCGTCCGGCAGCACGCCGCGCTGGACGAGCTTCAGCGTCCGGCGCGCCCAGAGCAGCGAGCGCGGCGCGTCGGTGAGCCGCACGGCCGGGCCGATCACGGCGCGCCAGCCCGGCAGCCGCTCGGCGAGGTTCTTCAGGTGCCGGTCCGGGTCGCCGGTGACCAGGCACGGCTCGCCGCCTTCGAGGTCGACGAGGACGTCGGAGTGCAGGTCGGGCGCGGCGAGGCTGTGCTGGTCGGCGCGGGGTTCGAGGGCGACGACGGTGACCTCGGCCGGCAACGCCCACTGCGCCGTGGCGGCCTGCGCGGTGATGGTCTGCGGCGCGGACGGCGGATCGGCGAGCAGCAGTTCCAGCAGTCGTCTCCGGCGGCGGGCGCGGGTGCCGGCCGCGCGCGTCTGCGCCGCCGTGTAGCCCTCGATCGAGAGCGCGGAAATCTCGTCGACGTAGGCGAAGATGGCCTCGGCGCTCGTGCACAGCGTGTCCGCGGAGACGCCGGCGGCCTGCCCGAACTCGCTGATGTGCCGCCACGCGACGCGCCCGCCGACCCGGTAGGCGGTCTGCAGGCAGTCGAGGCTGCGGCCCTCGTTGAACTCGATCTTGCCCAGGTTGCGGAAGACGGTCGTCCACGTCTCGAGCGGCACGGCGTTCGGCGTGCCGACACTGTCGAGGCACTGGATGATCGACTGCCGGACACCCTGCGTGATGATGTGTCCGAACGCGCCCTCCAGCGGCTGGCGGTACTCGGGCACCGCCCGCTGCACCTCCTGCAGGATGGCCCGTGCCAGCGGGTCGACCCGCGGCTTGAAGCGGATCGCCAGCTCGCGGGGCAGTGACGCCCAGAGCCCGATGGCGCCGGAAGCGCGGCCCGGACGGCGGTCCACCGGGGTGCGCGGCGCGGGTGGGTAGGCGGGCCGGGCCGACACGGACTGCTGCCGGTAGGCCGGTCCGGAAGTGCGCTCGCCGGGGTTCGGCCGGCCGGCCCGCAGGGCGGGGGCGGCGAATCCGGTGTCCACGTCGGTCATGTGTTTTATCCTTGCTGGCAACAAAAGCGGCCTCTTCGCCGGGACAGCCGATCCGAATTTTGTGGCTCAGGCAACATAATTTCGCGCGAACGGCACTGTCAACGGGTTCTCCGCTGACTTTGCGGTAACCCGTCCGGACTACACCCGAACGGGTGGAACGGCGCGGGGGCAGGTGACACTTCCGGCGCGGCGGAATGGTGCGCGGATGACAACTTTTCAGGAGGCCCGGTTCGCGGCGGTCAGCCGCGTGACGACGTCGTCGAGGGTCAGGCGCGCGGGGGCGGTCCCGGTGACGAACTCGTTCAGCAGCACGCAGAACCGGTCCGGGTCGGCCACGTGCGGAAAGTGTTTCACGTTTTCCAGTACCGTCAAGCGGCTGTCCGGCAGCAAGGCGGCCGTCCGGTGCGCGTGACTCACCGGGATGAGCGGGTCGCGGGCACCCCAGACCAGCAGCATCGGCACGGCTTCGGCCAGGTAGAGCTTGTCGGCGGCGCTCGCGCGCTGGCCGCGCAGGTCGATCAGGCTGCGCGCGATGACCAGGAACGCGCGTCGCCGCGCGGGATCGGCCAGCGAGCCGAAGTGCCGGGCCAGTTCCCGGGTTTCCGGCGTGCGCGGCCCGGCGATCCGGCCGGCGGCCCGCGCGACGGCCCGCGCGAGGGCCAGCGTCACCCGGTTCACGGCCAGCGCCAGCACGGCGGGGGCACCGGGCAGCGCCGTGGCCCGCAGCACCGGGCTCACTTCACGCCCGAGCCCGGCGCCGGCGACCAGCACCAGGCGGTCGCACATTTCCGGGAACTGGTAGGCGAACTGCAGGGCGATGCCGCCGCCGAGGGAGTGCCCGACGACGGTGGCGTGCCGCACGCCGGACAGGGCGAGGATGTCGCGCACGGTGGCGGCCATCGCGCCGAGGCCGTAGTCCGCGCGGGGTGCCTCGGATTCGCCGTGCCCGGGCAGATCGGGCGCGAGCACGCGGCGGCCGAGCGCGGCGCACCGGTCCAGCACGGGCGCCCAGGTCTCGGCGCTGCCCGCGATCCCGTGCAGCAGCACGATCGCTTCGTCGGAAGCACCCGAGGACGGCAGGTGCTCGTGCAGCCGGATCCGGCGGCCGTGCAGGGTCAGGGTCTTGACGGTCATCGGTGGCCCTTTCTCGCGGGACCCGAAATTAGGACACCGGACCGCTTTCGGGGATGTGGCGAAGGACACTGCCGCGAATCGTCGGCCGTGCATGACAAGAAGGCGGCGGAAAAGGCGGCCGCGCGTGCGGGTTTCCGGAAGGTCACCGGGAATGCGTATCGACATTCCGGAGCCGGTTGGGAATCCTCGACGCATGGTCGCAATGACGCACCGGACGCGCTGATGTCCTGCCGCGCGAGTATCCATTTCGCCCACCAGGGGCTGCCCCGCCGCCGCCCGGGCCGCCGGCCGTGGCGGCGGGTGCTGCCGATGCCGGTGCGCGCGCTCGACCGCGTGGTGCAGGCCGGCGCGGCGCAGGCGAGCTGCGGCGGAGCACCCGGATCGCCGCGCGAGGACGGGTGACCGAGTGCCTCGATGCGGCGCTCGGTTGCCTGCCTGCGCCGGGTGCGTTCAGCCCTCCGGCGGCCGGTGCGCTCGCATCAGCCGTTGCGCTCGCAACGCCAGCTGCATGCCCAGCCGGTCGTCCGCGTCCTTCAACCGGTCGCCGAACAGCTCTTCCAGCTGACGCAGGCGATTGCGGACCGTCTGCGGGTGCACCCCCAGCCGCTGCGCTATCTCCGGTGCTCCGCCCCGCGTCTCCAGCCACGCCAGCAGCGTCTCGCTCAACCGTTCCCGCTGCTTCTCGCTGAGCGAAGCGAACGGGTCCAGGCTCTGCCGGGCCAGCTCGGCCGCCAGGAAGTCCTCGGCCAGCAGCCAGAGCGTCGCCAGGTGGTCGCGGCACCAGATCAGCGGGCCCGGGACGTCCGGGCCCGACAGCAGCAGGGCCCGCCGGGCCGTGCGCAGGGCCGCCGGGGCGTCCACCAGGGGCACCGTCGGGGACACCGCCGCGCGCCAGCCGTCGAGCTTGGCCGTCAGGGGGGCCAGGTCCGCGTCCGGGTCGCTGGTCAGCAGGTACGGCTCGGGGCCGTCGAGGTCGGCCAGGACGCCGTCGCCGAGCAGGTCCGCCGGGAAGTCCGCCGCGTCCGGGCCGCGCTCGAGGGCCACCATCGCCGCCGTCTCCGGCAGGGGCCAGCCCGCGCCGCCCGCCAGTTCGGCGATGCTGCTCGCCGCCCCCTCCGGGGCGCCCGCGATCAGCTCCAGCAGGCGCCGCCGCCGGACCGGGACCGCCCCCTCGGCCTCGGCCTGTGCCTGCTGGTAGCCCTCGATCGCGGTGGCGCAGAGCTCGTCGACGTAGGCGAAGATGGCCTCCGCGGCGGTCGAGATGACCGCCGGGTCGACACCCGCGGCGACCACCGCCGGGTGCATCGCCCGCCAGGCCACCCGGGCCCCGATCGTGGCGCTGTCCTGCAGTGCGTCGAGGGTGCGGCCCTCGGTGAACTCGATCCGGCCGCGGCCGCGGTAGAACTCGACCCACGGCTCGTGCGGCAGCGCCGGCTCGCCCATCGCATCGACGCAGTGCTGCACCGCGTACTCGACGCTCTTCACCAGCACCTTGCCGAACACGCCCTTGAGCGGCTGGCCGTAGGCCGGGACCGTGCGCTGCACCTCCTGGATCATCGAGGCCGCCGCGTGCCCGACGTGCGGGCGCAGGCCCGCGCCCAGCGCGCGCGGCAGCGAGGCCAGCAGGCGGAAGCTGCGGTACTCGACCAACGAATCCCCCTTCGCGTGCGTGTGCGGCCCGAGCGTATCCGACCCGGATGTCACTGAAAAATCAACGATCGGTTCCCGGAAAGGGTGACGCTCACTCGTCCTTTTGACACGGACGGGTGCGCGTTCTACGCTCCGTGTCAGATGGCGGGGCCATTTCTGCGGTACCAATTCCCAGTGGAGGACTGAATTCCCCATGCGCGGTTCCGCTGCCTCGGACGGCTCCGTGTGGTCCCGGCTGCCGCACGAACTCGGCGACGCCGTGCGCCCGCGGATCCCGGAGATCGCGCGGGCCTGTATCGACGCGATCGCCGCCGAGATTCCGGAATATTCCGGGACTTTCGGCCACGGCCCCGGGCGCGCGGTGGCGATCGAGCAGGCGCGGCGCGGCATCGAGCGGGACGTCGACCGCGTCGGCACGCCCGCGATGTGGCAGGCCGACCGGCTGGCCGGGTTCCGCGGCCACGGGCGCGAAGCGTTCCACAATGGTCTCAGCCGCGAGGCCGTGCAGGCGGCGGTGCGCGTGTCGAGCCGGATCACCTGGCGGTGGATCGCCGACATCGCGCGGGAAGCCGGCCTGTCCGGCGATGTCCTGTACGGCGCCGCCGAAGGGATGTTCGCCGACGTCGAGACGTCGATGGCCGCCATTGCGGAGGGCTACCGCGCGGCGGAAGCGGCGGTGGCCGGGACCGGCGAACGGCACCGCCGCCTGCTGCGCGCGCTCCTCGGCGGCCGCACACCGGCCGCTGAGACATTTCAGGAGTGGGACAGTCTGGTCGCCGCGTCCGGGCTGCCGGTGCCCGAGCGGGTCGCCGCGGTGGCGTTCCGCGCGCTGCCCGGCGCCCCGGAGTTCCCGCCCGGGCTGCTGCCGGAGCACGTCCCCGCCGACCCGGCCGGCGACCCGCCGGCGGCGCTCACCCCGGCCCCGGACGTCGACCTGGCCGGCCTCGCCGGGCTGCCACCGGGCTGGACGGCCGCGGTCGGCCCGCTGGTGCCGCCGGCCGAAGCACCCGAGTCGTTCCGGATCGCCCGCCGCGCGGTCGACCTGGCCGCCCGCGGTCTCCTCGACGCGCCGGGCCCGGTGATCTGGTGCCGCGACCACGTGACGACGCTCCTGCTGCTCGCCGACGAGTTCCTGCTCACGCAGCTGGCCTCGACGACGCTCGAGCCACTGTCCGGTTTGTCCGGACGTCGCCGCGAGCAGCTGGCCGAGACGCTGCTGGCGCTGGTCCGGACCAGGGGCAGCGCGCCGGAGCTGGGGCGGGTGCTCGACCTGCACCCGCAGACGATCCGGGCGCGGCTGAAGAAGCTGGCGGAGCTGTTCGGCGACCGCCTGGACGACCCGGGTGAGCGGTTGCGGCTGGAGCTGGCGCTGCTGGCGGAGCGGGCGCTACCGGACCACGGCTGAGGCCCGCGGCCGCGCTGCCGGGGTGGCGGCCGGCCGCGGGAACACCCACCGCCGGTAGCCCCACCAGCGGAACGCCGTCCCCGACAGGGTGCCCAGCACCATCCCGGCGACGAAGTCGGCGACCTCCTGCGTGGCGTACCCGACGTGCGGGACGGCCAGGTGCAGCACGTACCGCGACACCAGCGGCGGCACGAGGTTCACCGCCACCGCGCCCGCGTTGACGGCGAAGAACAGCGTCGCCTCGCGCACCCGCCCGTGGCCGCCGCGGGTGGCGAACGACCAGCGTCTGGACAGCAGGTAGGCGAAGGCCGTGGCGGCGACCGTGGCGATCGCGAGGGCCGTCACAGGCTTCTCTCGGAACACGGTGAACTTCAGGCTGTAGTCGCCCAGTAGGGTGACCCCGTACGCGGCCGAGCCGACGACGGCGAAGCGGAGCAGCTCTCGCGGCTCGGGCATGGTTCCTCCAGGTGGCGCCGACAGGGCGGAGGTCTTTCGATGGCACGGACGGGCGGGGAAGGCGAACTCCCCTCGGTCGCCGAACTGGTGAACCTTTCGCAGACGAGACCGCTGGTGATCCGCGGCGAACTCGACGCGAAGCTCGCCGAAGAGGCAGCCACCGCACCCGAGCCCGCGCCCGACCCGCTGGCCGTGCTCGACGCGGAGCTGGCAGCTGGCGACGAGCGCCCGCAGGAGACCCCGCCCGCCGACCGGTCCCGCCGCGCGAAGCCGTACGTCCTCGCCGCGGGCGCGGCCGTCGGGCTCGGGCTGGCGGCGGTCGTGCTGTTCCAGCCGCACCAGGTGGGCGGCACGGCGGTGCCCCCGCCCGGCGCGGCGGTCCCGGCGCCGCCGCCCCCGACGACGTCGAGCGAAGGTGTGGTGACGATGAGCGCCTCCGCGGCGGCGCCCCCGCTCACCGCCCAGGTGCGCGACTCGCCGCCCGGGACCACGAGCGTGCCGTCCGCCGCGGGCCGCAAACCCGCCCACGCCGAGCCCCCGCCGCCGTCGACGGCCTCGCCGGAGGACCAGTGGCGGGAGTACGTGAGCTCGGTGATCAGCTCCTGGCAGCAGCACCCGCGCGGCGGCCGGAACCGCTGATCAGCAGCTCGCCGTCGCCGGTTTCCCCGCGATCCGGTCCTGCACGAACGCCAGCACGTCCGCGTTTCCCGTGTACACCAGCGTGATGTGGTCGGTGTCGTAGGTCTTCCACGTCTCCCGGACCCCGGCCGCGCAGTACGCCTTGTGCAGCGCGTCCGCCTGCGCGAACTGCACCAGCTGGTCGCCCGTCGCGTGGTACAGGAACACCGGTGCCCGCGGTGGCGTGCCGCCCAGCTTGTTCTCGTTCAGCCGCGCCACCCAAGCCGGCTTGATGTAGCCCGGCGAAGTCGTGTAGTCCGCGATCTTCTGGTTCGCGTACGTCGTGAGCAGCTCGAACGTGCACGCGCTCCGCTGCATCTCGGCCAGCTTCGCCCGGCCGTTGTCGCTGAGGAACGAGTCCAGCTGCAGCTCCGGGTACGCCCGGTCGAGCCCCAGCAGCGCGTACGCGAACACGCCGAAGCCGAACTTGCCGTCGAGCTGCAGGGTCACCTGGACCAGGTCGGCCGGCACCCCGCCGGCCGCGATGCCGACCAGGTTCAGCTCCGGTGCGTAGGACGGCTGCAGCTCGCCGGCCCACGCCGCCGCGCCGCCGCCCTGGGAATACCCGCGGAACACCACCTTCGCCGACGCCGACAGCCCGGCCGCCGGGAGCCGCTGGGCCGCGCGGACCGCGTCGATCACCGCCGGGCCTTCGGACCTCCCCACCACGTACGTCGTCTTCGGCGACGGCTGGTAGCCCTCGTAGTCCGGGACCGCCACCGCGTAGCCCGCGTCGAGCAGGTCGTCGAGGCCCGGCTGCTCGTAGAACGCGCCGATGTCGATCATCGCCGACGGGGTGCAGGCGAACGCCGGGCCGTGCGTGCCCGGGGCGAACGCCACGATCGGGGCGCTCGCGCGATCGGCGGTCTTCGGCACCAGGACCGTGCCGGTGACCGCGTCGGGCTGCCCGAGCGCGTTCGTCGACAGGTACATCACCTGCCACGCGTCGACCGACGCCGAACGCGGGCCCGCCTTCGACGGCCGCCACCGCAGCACGTCACCCGGCTTGCCCGCCGGCAGCGGGGACGGCGGGACGTAGAACGAATCGTCCGGCGGAGCAGGCGCCGTGGCGGCGGCCGCGGGCGCGAACACCGCGTTCAGGACCACCGCCACCAGTGCGGCGAGCACGCGGCGGGCGGTCACGAGCCCGTCCCGTAGACGCGCTTGCAGGTCGCGGACTCGCTGAAGGCCAGGTTCAGCTCGGAGTTCGTCTTGAGGTCCTTGATCGGGCCCTCCGGGTCGGCCAGCTGCCCCATGGTCGAGTCGGCTTCGGAGATGACCTTGCGCAGGCTGGGCTGGTCGGTCACCTTCGCCTGCTCCATCCGGGTCTTCGTCTCGGCGAGCTTGGTCTTCGTCTCGGTGAGGTTGCCGGTGGCTTTGTCCACAACAGACTGTCCATCCGGGACGGGCGGGACGCCGGCCGTGCGGATGCCGCCAGCCATGTCGTCGAGGGCGGAGCCGAGCCGGCCGAGGAAGCCGACCATCGCGTCCCGGGTCTTCACCGGGTCGGCGTCGTCGACCGCGGGCGGCTGGGCGAGCTTCGCCGAGCCCGCGGCGACGCCGGTGCACACCTTGTCGACCCACGCGAGCGCCGCCGGATCCGCGTGGCGGCCCGGGTCGGGCGGGGTGTCCGAAGCGCACGCGGCACACGACAGAAGCGCGGCCGCCGACATCGCGAGCACCGCGCTGTGCATTCTTTTCATGGGTTTCGAAGCTACGCGGCGCGCTCCCCGGCGAGCAAGAACGGAATGGCCGGTTGGCACCTGCGTCAACATTCCGGTACCCGGTTTTGTCACGCGCATCAGCGGTTCGCCGGTGGCGTTGTACTGGGCAAACCTTCCCGGAGCTGCTAGGAAAGCGTGCGCCTCGACGTGCCGGTGTGACAATTTGCCGTGCCCACGTGACCTTTTTACCGGAAGCGCTTGATCGAGGCGAGCGGTGCTCGTTAGCGTACCGTTCGGCAGCGATTTCCGGACGGTCATTTCCAGGGAACGCTCCGCCGTTTCGTATCACTGTTGATACACGGAAGGACCATCGTGAGTCACCCAACTGGCAAGAAGAAGACGGTCGCGGCCGCCGCGGCCACGGCGGCGGCCGGGCTCATCGCCACCGCGCTCGTCGCCGGGGCGCAGACCAGCGCCGCCGACCCGATTTCGCTGACGCTGAACTACCACTGCACCTTCCCGCTGGTGGGTTCGCAGTCGCTGAAGGTGGTGATCAACACCGACCTGCCGACCACGGTGAACACCGGCCAGCCGACCGGCGCGTTCGACATCAAGGCCGTGTCCACCATCAACGCGGACACCGTCAGCGGCCTGAGCCTGATCGGCGCCACGACGCTGGAGGGCACCGCCACCGCGAGCGCGACCGTCGCCGCGCCGAGCCTCAACCTGCCGGTCAGCGTGCCGATCACGCTGGACAAGACGAACATCCCGGCGTCGGGCGAGATGAACATCAACGCGGCGGGCAAGACGCCGTCGCTGACGTTCACCCAGCCCGGCCAGGCGAAGATCACCGTCGGCGACCTGAACCTCAAGGTCACCCCGCGCAAGGCCGACGGCTCGGTCACCGGCATCACGCCGGACGGCACGATCGACGCGCCCTGCACGCAGGACAGCGGCCAGAACAACACCCTGGCCACGATCACCATCAACGGCGGTGGCGGGACGACCACCCCGCCGGCCACGACCCCGCCGGTCACCACGCCGCCGACGACCACGCCGCCGGTGACGACCCCGCCCACGACCACGCCGCCGGGCGGGGGCATCAAGTACTCCTTCGGCATCACCGGGTCGACGGCGCTGAAGTCGCTCGGCAGCACCGCGCCGATCACCGGCTCGTTCGACGCCGACGTGGACCTGGCCAACAAGAAGTTCACCGGCAGCCTGCAGCTCAACCCGACGCACACCGACTTCAAGCTGTTCGGCTTCCTGCAGGGCAGCTCGGACGTCAAGGTCGTGCAGAACGGCCCGCAGACCGGTGAGCTCGTCGGCACCGGCTTCAAGGCGCACATCAAGTTCGACACGTTCCTCACCACGGTCACCCTGTTCGGCATCCCGATCAGCACCGACCCGAAGTGCGGCACGACCACCTCGTCGACCAGCGAAATGACCACCGGTCCCGGCTTCGACCTGCTCAAGGGCGGCAAGCTGGCGGGCACCTATTCGCTGTCGGCGCTGCAGAACTGCGGTCCGTTCAACGACATCGTCAGCGCCTTCGCCAAGAGCGACGGCAACTCGCTGGACCTGACCCTCGCCAAGAAGTGACCGATCTGCCGGCCCCCGCTGCGCGCCGACCGTGCCGCGGCGGGGGCCGGTGCCACGTCTCGAGAAAGGGAGCGCCCGTGCGGATCGCCCGGTCGTTGCTCGCCGCCTGCGTGCTCGCCCTCGCCGGCCCCGTCGCCGTTGCCACGCCCGCGGCGGCGTCGACGCCGATCGACAAGGAGCTGAGCTTCACCTGCCCCTTCCCGTTGATCGGGTTGCAGAAGCTGGACGTCGAGGTCAAGGCGTCGTTCGATGTGCCGGCCGCGCCCGGCGGCACGTTCACGACGGCGGACCTCGCGGTGGCGGTGACCGTGCCGGACAAGTCCGCCCGCGGCCTGGCCCTGGTCGGCGCGGCGAGCATCGAAGGGACGGCGTCCGCAGGGGTGACGCTGGCCAACGGCTCGCTGACGCTGCCGCTCGCCCTGCCGCTGACCGTGGCGAAGACGGCGGTGCCGGCGTCGGGGCCGTTCACCACGAACGCGTCCGGTTCGGTGCCACCGGTGCAGTTGCCGAACGCCGGCAAAACGACGCTGACGATCGGCGGCTTCAGCGCGCGGCTCACCCCGAAGAAGGCCGACGGCTCGTTCACCGGGCTCGGCTCGTTCACCTCGGACTGCACGCTCGACGCGGGGCAGGACCCGGTGCTGCTGAGTTTCGACCTCGGCACGTCGGCGCGCGACTACGGCGTCACGGGCTCGACCACGCTCAAGGCGCTCGGGGCGACCGCGCCGCTCACCGGAACGTTCACGGGGTTCACCCCGGCCTTCGACCGGACGCGGGCGGAGTTCAAGGTGTTCGGGTTCGTGCCCGGGACCGCCGACCTGCAGCTCGGCCCGGACGGCCCGCAAACCGGCGAAGTCACCGGCGACGGCTTCGTCGCGCACGCGAAGCTGGCGCTGGCCTTGCCGCAGGTGACGCTGTTCGGGCTGCCGGTCGCGGATGCGGGGTGCCGCGCGAGCGCCCCGATCCCGGTCGACCTGAAGACGGGGCCGGGGTTCGCGCTCGCGTCGGGCGGGCCGGTGAGCGGGCCGTACGCGATCCCGCCGCTGACCGGCTGCGGCGCGTTCACCGCGTACCTGAGTTCGCTGGTGCAGGGCGACGGGAACACGTTCGCCCTGACGTTGACTGCGCGCTGACTGCCGCTCACCCGATCCGGGTATACCTGGGGGAATGCGCCGAACCACTGTGGGGACTCTGGTCGTTGTCACGCTGCTCGCCACCGCCGCGCCCGGGGAGGCGGCCGGCCTGAGCCGGGACCCGGTGGCGGTGATCTACGACCGGGACCACGCGCTGCACGTCCTCGACGGCGGCGCCACCGACGACGAGCTGACGCTGCGGACGCAGACGCTGGCGTCCAGCGCGTGGGCGTTCTTCCGGGGCACTTCGCCGCTGTACTACCGCGACCTGGGCGAACTGCCGCCGTCCGCCTACGCCACCGCGGGCGGCGACGTGTGGCTGACCGGCGACGCCCACCTGGAGAACACCGGCGCCGACCGCGGGGCCGACAACGAAGAGCAGTTCGCCATCACCGACACCGACGACGCCTGGCGCGGGTCGTGGACGTGGGAACTGCGCCGCGAAGCCGTGTCGATCGTCCTCGCCGGCCGGGCGGACGGCCGCAGCGCGAGCCAGATCGCCACCGACGTCGACACGTTCGTCGCCGAGTACGCGCAGTGGATCGCGAAGTTCCACGGCACCAACGACGAAGCGAGCTGGCGGCTGACCTCGGCCAACACCTCCGACCTCGTAAGCGACCTGATCGACGGGTCCGCCGGGGACAAGCGGGCCGACCTGATCGCCAAGTGGACCACCGGCGGCCACTTCAAGGACGACCCGCAGCTGCAGGCCGTCCCGGCGGCGACGCGCACCCAGCTCGTGACCGCGATCGCGGCCTACCGGACCACGGCGGGCAAGCCGCTCAAGGCGTCCGAAGCCGTCGTCAAGGACGTCCGCCGCCGCACCGGCGCGGGCACCGGCAGCCTGGGCCGCTTCCGCTGGTACGTGCTGGTCGAAGGGGACACGACGGCGAACTCCGACGACCGGATCCTCGAACTCAAGCAGCAGGTCGACCCGGCGCCGAAGCAGCTCGCGCCGAACGCCACCACCCTCACCGGCGGGCAGCGCCCGGCGCTGGCCCTGCGCTGGCTGGCCAACCAGTCGGACCCGCTGGCCGGCTGGGCGAGCGTGGGCAGCACACCGGTCCTGGTCAAGGAGAAGTCGCCGTTCGCCGAAGACCTGAAGATCGGCGACCTGACGACGTCCGCGATCTGGGACGACACCGTCCGGGACGTCGGGCGCCTGCTGGCCGCCGCGCACGCCCGCGCCGACCAGGACATCGCCGGCACCGGGCTGGCGTACTCGGCCGACGCGGCGATCGACGGCGCCATCACGTCGGTCTCCGGGCTGCAGGCCGAGACGCGGGCGTTCGCGACGAGCTACGCCGACCAGGTCACCGGTGACTGGCAGGCGTACGTCGCCGCCAAGAACAGCGGCCGCCCGCTGTTCTGAGCGTCAGCGCGGCCGGAACATCAGGGTGAACCCGGCGCCGGAAAGGACCAGCGCCGCCAGGAAGAGGCCGCCGTGCACCGGGTTGCGCGTCACGACGTCCCCGACGAGCTGCACCACGAGGTCCACGATCCCGAGCCCGCCGGCCACCGCGAGCACGGGACGGGCGCCCTTGAGACCCCGGCGGGCCGCGAGGACGAGCAGGGCCCAGAGCCCGGCGCAGCCGGCGAACAGGAGGACCGCGACCGGGAACGGGATGGCTCCGGTGATCGCCGTGTGGCTGCCGGTCAGGCGGCCGGCGAGGGTGCCGAGGAACCAGCACGCCGTCGCACCCCACCAGGCGAGCGCGGCGGACAGGGCCATCAGCGCAGCGTAAGCGCGCTGTGCCCGGTTCGGGTCCGGCCGTGACCCGAACCGTTATCGACCCGGTGTCACACCGGGGTGCTATAAAACGCTACCCCGGTGGGACCGGTTCCACGGCCGTAGGCGGCCGCGGCCGGTGCCGCTAGGGTTGATCGTCTGGATGTGCTGGCTCAAGAGCAGCCGAACGGGAGACGCCGGTGACCGCCGCGCTCGACTCATCGTGGGATCCCCGCACGCGCCTGCGGGTGCTGCTGATCGAGGACGACGACGGCGACGCCCTGCTGGTCGAGGAAATGCTGGCGGACACGGCGACGCCGTGCTCGCTCGAACGCGTCGACACCCTCGCCGCCGCGCTGAGCGGCCCGCTCACCGCCGACTGCGTCGTGCTCGACCTGCAGCTGCCCGACGCGATGGGGCTGTCCGGCCTGACCAAGCTCGGCCAGCACGCCCCCGGCGTCGCCGTGGTCGTCCTGACCGGCCAGCACGACCAGGCCACCGGCGTCGCCGCGGTCGCCGCCGGCGCGCAGGACTACCTCGTCAAGGACCAGGTCGACGGCCCGCTGCTGCTGAAGGCGCTGCGGTTCGCGCGGGAGCGCAAGCGCGCCGAGCAGGTCGAGCAGCAGTTCCTCCAGCAGCAGCTGCTCGCGCGGGAGAACGCGCGGCTCGAACGCGGCCTGCTGCCGAGCCCGTTGCTGCGCGACCCCCACCTCGACCTGTCCGCCCGCTACCGGCCCGGCCGCAACGGTTCCCTGCTGGGCGGCGACTTCTACGACGCCATCGAGCTCGCCGACGGCACGGTGCACATGATGATCGGCGACGTCTGCGGCCACGGCCCGGACGAGGCCGCGCTCGGCGTCGCGCTGCGGATCGCGTGGCGCTCGCTCGTGATGGCCGGCCTGCCGATGCCCGACGTGCTGAGCATGGTCGAGCGGGTCCTGGTGCACGAGCGGATCGAGCCGCTGTTCGCCACCGTCTGCATGGTCGTCGTCGCGCCGGACCGAAGATCCCTGCGCCTGTCGCTGGCCGGGCACCTGCCGCCGCTGCTGCTCACGCCGGAGGACGGGCACCTGCTCTCCGGCGAACGCCTCGGCGTCCCGCTCGGCGTCGTCGAAGGCGCCAAGTGGGAGGCGCTGGACGTCCCGCTGGAGCCGGGCTGGTCGCTGCTGCTCTACACCGACGGCGTGTTCGAGGGCCGCGTCGGCGCCGGGTCCGAGCGGCTGGGCCACGAGCGGATGGCCGCCCTCGTGCTCGACATCAAGCGGCAGACCGGGATCCACAGCCACGTCCTGCTGGACGAGCTGATCGCCCGCGCCGAACGGCTCAACGCCGGCCCGCTCGACGACGACGTCGCCCTCGCCCTGCTCAGCCACGACCCGGGAGACGTGACCGATGAGCGGTGACGCACGCGGCTGGCCGATCCGCCGCCGCCTGGCCATCCTCGCCGCCGTCGAAGCGGTGCTGCTGGTCGCCGCCCTGATCGCCGGCGGGATCGCGCTGCACAACCTCACCGAGGCCCGCACCCGCCTGCTCGACGTGATCGCGCCGCAGCGCCTGGCCGCGACCCAGCTGTCGACCGCGCTGCTGAACCAGGAAACCGGCGTCCGCGGCTACCAGCTCGGCCGGCAGCCGGAGTTCCTCGTCCCCTACACCGACGGCATGCGCTCCCAGGCCGACGCGGTCACCCAGCTGCGGCAGCTCGGGGCGGACCCGGGCACCCGGATCGGCGACGACCTGACGGCGGTGCTGCGGGCGGCCGGCGCCTGGCAGGCCGCGGCCGAGCCGACCGTCGCCCCCGGCGCACCTCCGGTCACCGCGGCCCAGGTCGAGCGCGGCCGGACCCTGTTCGGCGACGTCCGCAAGGCCCTCGACGCCCAGCTCGACCACCTCGCCGCGATCCGCGACACCGGCCGCGTCGACCTGGACGCGGCGGCGAACTTCCTCACCGCGGTGTTCGTGGTCATCGGCGCCCTCGTGCTGCTGCTGTTCGTCGGCCTGTTCGCCGGGCTGCGGCAGGTCATCACCCGGCCGATCCTGCGGCTGGCCGGCGAGGTCCGCCACGTCGCCGATTCCGACATCCACCGGCCGGTGCACGGCAGCGGGCCGCGCGAGATCGCCCAGCTCGGCGCCGACGTCGAGGCGATGCGGCAGCGCATCCTCGACGAGGTCGCCGAGCTCGAACGGGCGCACGCGATGCTGGACCGGCGCACGCGCGAAGCGGAGGAGTCCAACGCGATGCTGGACCGCCGCACCCGCGAGCTCGAGCGGTCCAACGCCGACCTGGAGCAGTTCGCCTACGTGGCATCCCACGACCTGCAGGAGCCGCTGCGGAAGGTGGCCAGCTTCTGCCAGCTGCTGCAGCGGCGCTACCAGGGCCTGCTCGACGAGCGCGGCGAGCAGTACATCGAGTACGCCGTCGACGGCGCGAAGCGGATGCAGGTGCTGATCAACGACCTGCTGGCGTTCTCCCGGGTCGGCCGCAAGCCGGGCGAGCACGTCGTGGCCGAGGCGGGGGCGCTGGTCGACGACGCGCTCGCGAACCTGGAGGTGGCGCTGTCGCTGAGCGGCGGCAAGGTCACCCGCGGCGAGCTGCCCGCGGTGCGCGTCGAGCCGGCGCTGGTGACGGCGGTGTTCCAGAACCTCATCGGCAACGCGCTGAAGTTCAAGGGCGAAACCCCGCCGGAGGTCCGGGTCACCGCGGAGCGCGACGGCGACGACTGGGTGTTCTCGGTGGCGGACAACGGGATCGGCATCGACGCGGAGTACGCCGAACGGGTGTTCGCGCTGTTCCAGCGGCTGCACACGCGCTCGGCGTACCCGGGCACCGGCATCGGCCTGGCCCTGTGCCGCCGGATCGTCGAGTACCACGGCGGCCGGATCTGGCTCGACACCGAAGCCGCCGACACGACCTTCCGCTTCACCCTGCCCGCCCGCGAAGACAAGGGGAACGCATGACGCAGGCGCCCACCCCGATCGACATCCTGCTCGTCGAGGACGACCCCGGCGACGTGCTGATGACCCGGGAAGCGTTCACGCACCACAAGATCCGCAACCCGCTGCACGTCGCGGAGGACGGCGTCGAAGCGCTGCGGTTCCTGCACCGCGAAGGGCCGTTCCGGGATTCGCCGCGGCCGGGGCTGATCCTGCTCGACCTCAACCTGCCCCGCAAGGACGGCCGGGAGCTGCTCGGCGAGATCAAGCAGGACCCCGCGCTGCGCACGATCCCGGTGGTGGTGCTGACGACGTCCGAAGCGGACGAAGACATCCTGCGCAGCTACGAGCTGCACGCCAACGCCTACGTCACCAAGCCGGTCGACTTCGAGAAGTTCGTCGAAGTGGTCCGGAAGATCGACGACTTCTGGGTCACCGTCGTGCAGCTCCCGCACCGGTAGCCGTTTCGCGGTGAGTGCGGCACGATGGGTGGCCGTGCCCCCTTCGACGCCGGATCTGCCCGCCACCGAACTGGCGGTCACGCTGGACTGGCGCGGCCGCACCGCGGTGCTCGCCGTGGCGGGGGAGATCGACCTGGTCAGCGCGCCGGAGTTCGGGGAAGTCGTCGACGTGGTGCTGGCCGGTGGGCCGGAGAAGCTGGTGGTCGACCTGCGCGAGGTGACGTTCTTCTGCTCGGCCGGGCTGCAGGTGCTCGCGGCCGCCCACCGCAGGCTGGCCGAGCGCGCGCTGCGGGTCGTGAGCGATTCGGCGGTGACGTCGGGACCGTTGCGGACGACCGGGCTCGACACGTGGATCGGCGTCCACGCCACGGTCGGCGAAGCACTCGCATGAGGCCGGCGCGGATGCAGGAACCGTTCCGGTGCCACGGCGTGCCGGCCGTCCCGGAGGCCCTCCGCCGCCTGCGTCACGAGCTGACGGCGTGGGTGCTCGCGGCGGGCGTCGGCGAGCACCGGGCCGGCGACATCGTGCTGGCGGCTTACGAAGCGCTGGCGAACGTGGCCGACCACGCCTACGACGGTTCGGGCGACGGCCTGGTGGACGTCGACGCCTCGGCGTACCCGGACCGGATCGAGGTGGTGATCACCGACCACGGCCAGTGGCGCGCCCCGGTCCCGGACGCGGAGCCGGTTTCGTTGCGGGGGCGGGGTTTGCTGCTGCTGCGGGCGAGCGCGGACCGGGCGGACATCTCGGCCGGCGACGCGGGGACGGTCGTGACCCTGGCCTGGGACCTGGACCCGGTCCCCGACGCCCGCTGACCACCGGTCGTGGGGGGGGAAAACGGGTTTTAAACGGTTTTTAACTCACGACGGCGGCGGCGGGCCAGCCGCTCAGGATGGGCGGCGCGGGCGGTTGCGGCGGGGGGGGCGCCC